>CAKREJ010000007.1 GCA_934317185.1 uncultured Anaerobutyricum sp.
TTTTTTTGTGCAGATTCATTCGAATTCTGACGACTCTTGTCATTCTGACCGAAAGACTATAAATTCTCCTCGGCTGCTTTATCATTTTTAAACAATGCTTCAAACTCTTCTCTGTTAATACGTTCCTTCTCAAGAAGAAGGTTCGCACAGGAATGAAGAACATCCATATTTTCTGTGAGGATTCTCTTTGCGTCTGTATAGCAATCATCAACAAGCTTCTTTACTTCTTTATCAATGATGCTGGCAACTTCTTCGCTAAAGCTTCTGGAATGTCCCAGATCACGTCCTAAGAACACTTCATCCGTATTCTCTTCGTAGTTGATAAAACCAAGCTTTTCGGACATACCAAACTTCGTGATCATACTTCTTGCAGTATCGGTTACCTGCTTAATGTCCTGAGACGCTCCTGTGGTTACATCATCAAAGATTAACTCTTCAGCAATACGTCCACCCATGCCTACCTTGATATCCTGAATCATGCGGCCTTTTGTCTCAAATACGTTATCATTCTCCGGTACAGGCATTGTGTATCCCGCTGCCCCCACACCGGTAGGAATAATAGATACGGTATACACAGGCCCTACGTCTGGAAGAAGATGGAAGAGAATCGCATGACCTGCCTCATGATAGGCTGTGATCTTACGCTCTAATTCCGGCACAAGACGGCTCTTCTTCTCTGTACCGATTCCAACCTTAATGAAAGACTTTCTGATGTCCTCCATGCGGATAAATCGTGCATTATTTCTGGCTGCGTGAATCGCCGCTTCATTCATAAGATTCTCAAGGTCTGCCCCGGAAAATCCCGGTGTTGTACGGGCAATCTGATGCAAATCTACATCCTCTGCAAGCGGCTTGCCCTTCACATGAACTTTAAGAATTTCTTCTCTTCCCTTCACATCCGGTCTGCCAACCGCTACTTTACGGTCAAAACGTCCCGGTCTTAAAATAGCCGGATCAAGAATATCTACACGGTTTGTCGCTGCCATCACGATGATTCCTTCATTCACACCAAAACCATCCATTTCTACGAGAAGCTGATTTAATGTCTGCTCTCTTTCATCATGACCACCGCCAAGTCCGGTTCCTCTTCTTCTTGCTACCGCATCGATCTCATCGATAAAAACAATACATGGTGCATTCTTCTTTGCATCCTCAAATAAATCTCTTACACGGGAAGCTCCGACACCGACAAACATTTCTACAAAGTCAGAACCGGAAATACTGAAAAACGGTACACCTGCTTCACCGGAAACCGCTTTGGCAAGAAGCGTCTTACCTGTTCCGGGAGGGCCTACTAAAATAACCCCCTTCGGAATTCTTGCACCAACTTCGATATATTTTTGTGGACTCTTTAAAAAGTCTACGATTTCTTTTAATTCTTCTTTTTCTTCCTGCAATCCGGCAACCTGATTAAAACGGATATTCTGTGTTCCCGGATCCTGCATCTTTGCACGGCTCTTTCCGAAGTTCATCATCTTGTTTCCACCGCCGCCTCCACCGGAAGCACGGCTCATCATACCAAACATAAACATCATGATCACGGCAATGACGATCCACGGCAAAATCATAGATAACCAGCCTGTATCAGATGACTTCACATCATCCACATGACAAGTAACTTTATACTGCTGTGCCAGTTCAATAACCTGATTCACATCCGTTACATGAACTACTTTTTTCTCCCCATCAGTCAACTTTACAATCGCTGAACCGGTCGGTACCTGTGCATTCTGCACTACCTCTATCGACTTTACTTTATTCTTTGCGATATCAGATTCTAATCTTTCGTAAGAATATGAGCTGCCGCCATTCCCCGACAGCAGATTCTTCTCAGCAAAATAATTGCCAAACATATACACCGCTAAGAATACTACCAACAAAAGGGCAGTATTTCTCATACTTTTATTCAACGTTTTCTCCTTTCTCTTCCCCGGAAGCATTCTCTGCCCCCTCTTCTGCCTCTCCGGCATCTTCTACTGCATCCGGCTCTACAACTCCGATAAATGGAAGATTTCTATATTTTTGTGCATAATCGAGTCCATATCCGACAACAAACTCATCCGGAATATCAAATCCAAGATAATCAATCTGAACTTCTACCTCACGGCGGTCTGGTTTATTTAAAAGAGCACACAGGCGGATACTTGCCGGATTTCTCTGTTTTAATACAGGAATCAGATAATGAAGTGTTCTTCCAGAATCAATAATATCTTCTACAATAATTACCTCTTTATTCTCCATCGTATCATCAAGGTCTTTCTTAATACGCACGATTCCTGAACTTTCTGTTGCGTTACCATAACTGGACACCTGCATAAAGTCAAGAGATACCGGTACGGTAATTCTCTTAGCCAGCTCACATGCAAAAAATACACCACCCTTTAAGATACAGATTAAATGCACTTCTTTCCCTGCATAATCTTTACTGATCTGTTCTCCGATTTCCTTAATCTTTGCATCCACTGTCTCTTCTGGAATCAAAACATTAATCTTATCTGCCATTTTCATGTCCTCCATTAAATATTCTCTAATTATCTTTGTCCCTTTGCACCGATACTCTAAGTACCCGCTTTGTCTCACTGCTTACCTTATAAAACTCGCTGATACGCCCGCCTATTATCCAAAGGATATGCGATCCATCTGCCAGCAAAAGCTTCCCGTCTCTGTCCGAAGCAGGAATCTTCGTATCAATAAAATAACGCCCCAGTGATTTACGCCGGCCTTCTTTATCCATAATAAAATAATCACCGGTATCTCTGGTTCTTAAACAGGGTTTACATTTCATTTTATCATAATCGAAGTATTTCACACAATCCTTTTTTGCAACTTTCCCGCCATTCCAGGGCAAAACACAATAACGTACTTCCAATTGTTTGTCCATGCAGAAAATACTTCTTTCCGATACTGTTTGCTGTGTATCTTCTGAGTCTGCTGGAAGCTCCAGATAGATTGGTTTCATTTTACTTTCATCTAAATCAGAAGTTTTTAAGCCATCCTCTTCCTTTACTAAAATCAAGCCATCCCTGACTCTTCTTGCCAGAACTCCATACGGGCAGTTCTGCTTCTTCCCTTCCCTGTTTTTCATAAGGGCCAGCAGTTGCTCTACATGAATCAGAGAAATATCTTTCTGGTGTCCGGACACTTCAAAAAGCATCCGACGGAGCAATTCTTTTTGTTCAAAAAGACTTACCTTCAAAAATATATTTTCAGGCAAAAACAGCTCTCCCTTAGCACTTACCCTGACACTCTCTTTATAAAGAAGCTCCAGCTTTGGAGTAATATAAGAAAGCAGCTCCTGCATCTGCATCCCAAACTCGCTTATATGCTCCACCGCCTTATTATTTACACTTTTCATTTCCGGTAAAATACGGTGCCGAATATAATTCCGGCTGTATTCCTCACTTCCATTCGTGCTGTCATCTACATAGTCCTGACCGATATCATTAAGAACATCTGTAATATCCTCTCTGCTAAGACAGAGGAACGGTCGGATGAGCTTCCCGTTGACCGGATGGATTCCGGCCATTCCCTGTGCTCCGGTTCCTCGAAGCATTCGGAAAAGAATCGTTTCTGCGGCATCGTTCTGATGATGTGCCACCGCTATTTTCCCACAATGATACTTCTTCGCATATTTTTCAAAGCATTCATATCGTGCAATACGTCCGGCTTCTTCTTCTGAGCATTTCTTCTGCCGGCTCTCTTCTCTTATGTTTCGATATTCGACATCCAAAGGCAGCTTCCGGCTCTCGCAAAAGCTTCGGACAAATTCTTCATCCCTTTTTGCTTCCGCTCCCCGGAGCATATGATTAATATGTACAGCATACAGCTTTAAAGACATACTCTCTCTTTTTGCAAGAAAATATCTGGCAAGACAGATCGAATCTGCTCCACCGGAAATCCCAAGTAAAATGGAATCCCCTTCCTGTACCATATTCCACTTTTTCAAAAAGAAATCTACGCTTTCCCATTGTTTATTCCACATTTCTGCGTCCTTTCATAACAGTCGCATTCTTCCTGCTTTCCATCACAGCTTATCCCACGTTCCTGCATCCCTTCTCCCAGACAGACGCAACCAGCACCGTCCGGTCATCATCATATCCATCCTCAAGTACAGGAACGGCTTCTATCAGCTCATTTGCAAAAACCTGTGCATTGTTCGTCTTTATCTTTTCAATCAGGCTCTCCATTCGAAATGAGATTTCCGGCATACTTTCAAATTCCAGCATTCCGTCCGAAACCATGATTACCATGTCTCCATCATAAAGCTTTTTATATTTTAAGTCAAATCTCTGGTTAATTCTGCATCCCGGTGGAAGTGCCGCCGGAACAATTCTCTCTACAGAATTTTTATGCCGGATAAAAGTTGCCATGCCTCCCGCTTTTAAAAGCTTCAGCATTCCTGTTTTCAGTGAAATCACTGCCACATCTATCGTAGAAAAAGCTCCTCTGTCCTGAAAAAGCAACGCATCTTGAATCATTTCCAGTCCAAATTCTTCGGAAATTCCCGCTTCGAGCAAATCTTCTAATGTTTCAATCAGCCTTCGGCTATCTTCATAGGCCTTCTGACCGGTCCCCATTCCATCTGAAAGAAGCATCACTGCCCTCTTACGTCCAAAGTTTGTAAAAGAGAATGTATCTCCACAAACATCTTCTCCTTTTTTATTACAGCATTTCTGGCCAAAAATAACATGAAAACTATTCTCCTCAATAAACAAAAGCCTGTTTTCTCCCGGTCGAAGCCATCCTGTCTGTACATTTTTGTAAAATGGTATTTGATAATATTTTTCCAGACATTGCTTAACAAGTTCTGTCTTTTTTCCACCAAATATCGATGAGACAACTACCATAATCTGCAATGCCCCACTGGAATCTACATATTCCCAGCCTTTTTTTAAGTGAAGTCCACTCCTGAAAAAAATAGTGCTAAGTGCCACTTTCTTTTTTCCCTTTATCGGCAGTCCATTTTGCAAATGCGTCCTGCATTCCCGCAGAAAAAGCCTCTGCTCATCCATCTGCCTGCACATGACCTGCTTTATCTCACGGTATCTTTGCTCCCAGTAAATATTCTGGTAGATCAGACGATACAGCCATGACAGTTCCTCCATAAACGGCTGAAAAAACACACAATTCCTCCGAAATTCCTTCGATGCCATACGTCCGTCAACAACCGAACATTGGTATGCCTGCTCTAATATTGAAGCAATCTCCTCAATGGTTTCTTTTTCCTTTGTTCCATAACACTCTCTATATTTAGGACATTTGCGGCAAACATCCTGACAAACCGACCGACATAAAAACTCTATATCGTCCTGCCGTTCTTCTTTTTCCTCTGTCTTCATCAATCCAATAATGCCGGAAAGTCCTTCTTCAAAAAGAAGCAGGCGCTGTACCGCATCCTGCTCTGTATCATTTCTGTTATACATACATTCCCCTCCACATACAATCTCAGCATCATTATAATAAATTTCTCTGAATGAGTATGTCGAAAAACAAAAAGGAATAAAAAAAAAGGCTTTCTCAAGCCTTTTATGTTAGTAGCGGGAACTGGATTTGAACCAGCGACACCGCGGGTATGAACCGCGTGCTCTAGCCAACTGAGCTATCCCGCCGCACTCAACAGGCAATATCATACCATGTAATCATGGAGATGTCAAGCAATTTTTAATTTTTTGTTTCTGTTTTTGTTTCTGCTTCTGTTTCCATTTCTGTTTTTGTTTCCGTGGTACTCTCAGCTTCCTCATCGTCTTTTTTCTGCTGTAGAGAAATCTCTCCCTCTTTTATCATTCCGAGCCGTTCCCTTGCAATTCGTTCTTTAGACTCGTCCGTATCCAGATTCTTTTTCTCTTTTTCAAGTGTCTTATTTGTCTGTTCCAGATTCTTCACATCTGTTTTCAACTCGTCAATGGTTTTCTGATATTTGACTGCCTTTTTCTCTACATTCTGATACCCCATCCCAAATGCACTTAAAATTACAACCGTACAGACGATGATTATTGCAGACTTTTTCGTGAAAAACTTCTTTTTAAACTGCTTATTAAACTGTTTGCTGTTTTTTTTCTTTTTCTTCATCCTGATCCCTGCCATTCCCGACTATTTGTGTTCTTTTATTATTCTAATAGTTCTTCTCATATTTTTCAACATTTCCCCTGCATTTTTTGCAATTAGTTTCCACGGAAAAAAGAAAACATCTCCTGATTTTTTTATTATTTTACCGAAAACTTTTATGAGATGATAAAAAAGCTTTCCTACCAGTTCGCTTCCGATAAAAAAATAAAGCAAAACCCCACATTCGATTCCTAACAGACAATAAAATCGAACATTTCCCTGATTATATATTTGAAATAAGGCAAATATTCCAATTGCTGAACTAAGACAGAAAATGACATCCTCCAGATGAACTATTTTATCCTTATGTATAAAGCATCTTCGGATCGCTCGAAAAAATTCATACCACAATCCGAGGCAGACACCATATATCATGCTGATGAAAAAAAGATAAATTTGATCTGTGATCATTTCCGCAATTCCTATATTTTTCATTTAATGAAATAACCTCCGGAATAAACTTCCTTTTTCCCCTTTCATTCCACCCTCGTCAGAATATGCCATGCTATATATAAGTCCTTCTATTTCCACTTCCCCTTTTTCAACCGTAAGTTTAGTTACATACAGCTCCTCCCCCTGAATCATAAGCATCCCCTGTTCTGTATCCAATATAATCTCATTCGGATTAAAAGAAATCACCTCTTTTACACCACTTATGATTCCGTTACTTCGATTAAAAATCGAAATTTTATGACTCTTTAAAATCCTCTCTTCCATGTATTTTTCCTCATTTTTGTTTCTTTCATTATATGTATTGCACATAAAATATATAACCCTGGAAAAATTATCTCAAACACCTTGACAAACACTGGCAAAACCGTTATAACTATTGAAGTACCTGCACTTTTGTGCGATATTTCAACGAGACAATTGTAAGAATATCAGGAGGAATTTATCATGAATAAAACAGAATTAGTAGCAGCAATTGCAGAAAGAACAGAATTAACAAAAAAAGATGCTGACCAGGCTTTAAAAGCATTCATTGATGTTGTTGGTGATGAACTCAGCAAGGGCGAGAAAATTCAGTTAGCTGGTTTCGGTACTTTTGAAGTAACTGAAAGAGCAGCTCGTGACGGAATCAACCCAAGAACAAAAGAAACTATCCATATCCCAGCTTCTAAAGCTCCTAAGTTCAAAGCTATGAAGTCTTTAAAAGAGAAAGTAAACAACTAATTTTAGTAATTAGTCCGTTTCCGTGCATCTGCACAAACAGAGCTTATGGACAGCCTGTGAAGAAGTCAGCATCCGGGAGGACATTATGAGACTAGATAAATTTTTAAAGGTTTCCCGTCTGATCAAGCGACGCACCGTAGCGAACGAAGCTTGCGATGCCGGTCGAGTTCTTGTTAATGGTAAGACAGCTAAGGCAAGTCTTAACGTAAAGAACGGCGATATTCTTGAGATCCAGTTTGGTAATAAAACCGTTAAAGCTGAGATCCTTGATGTAAAAGATACCGCCAAAAAAGATGAGGCTAAGGAACTTTTCCGTTATTTGTAAAAAATCTTTATTTATAAAAAAAATGGACGAAAAATAAAAAATATATAGTAGCATCTGTGCCAGTAGTCGCTGTGTAAAGATGCTACTATATATTTTTTTATTTTTCTGTTTTGATAATGTATCTACTGAATATTATAGTTACAGAAGAATTATTAATATATTGTTGCAATATTTTATATGAAATATAGAACATCCCACATCTGGAGCAAGAATTCCCCAATCTCTTCCGACTTCTCTCCCCTTCTCTCTCCGTTGCTGTTTAATTCCCATTTTTTCTGGAGCAGGCAAACAGAAAAACAAAAAAGAAATATTGATAAAATGTGACCTCGGAGCGAGTAAAGAATGTGAGTCACCTACGAACATTCTTCACACAGCGACTACTGGCACATTTTATCAATATTTCTTTTTTATTTTTCGTCTGTTCCTAAACTAAAGATGAGAATTAAACCGTAGTCTGCTTTCCTAAGAATTCGGCTGCGACTATGACTACTTTTTTCTCAAATTCTCCGACTTTTTGTTTTTTATCTTTTGCCTGTATGATAACGGCTCCGATAATCTGCCCGTTACTGCGGATTGCCTGACAGACTTGTGCCGCTTCCTCTATCCCATCAACTACGGGAATAAAACGATTCCGTTCTGAAAGGGGCAGCTTCTCGTCTTTGTCATCTAAAATGCTCTCCAGCATCGGACTGATCTGCTTTCCGATCATCTTCTTTTGAGCATATCCGGCAACAGCTATGACCTTTTCACGGTCCGTTATAAAAACCATCATACCGGTCTGCTGTGCCACACAGTCTGCAAACTCTGCTGACAAAACCGTCATTTCCGAAAAAGGCATAAACTTTCGTAAAACGATTCCCCCGTCCCCGTCTGTATAAATTTCCAGCGGCATTCCATCTTTAACCTTAAGAGTCTTTCTTATCTCTTTTGGTATGACAACTCTGCCAAGATCATCTATTCTTCTTACAATTCCTGTTGCTTTCATAATACATATTCCTCCTGCATACCACTATTTTCATATGAACTGTCTTATCAGTAGTATGCAAAAAGCAAAAATAAATATACATTATATTCTAAGTACATTCTATATGATATATTCTATCTATTACATCAGGAATTCTTCTACTTCTTTCCATGCCTCTCTGGATTCCTTCATTTTTTTCATGCCAAGCTGAAATACATGAAACATTTCATTATAAACTGTTAGCTTTACTTCACAGCCGGCTTCCTTTGCCTTTTTTGCTGCCCTCACACTGTCGCTTAAAAGCATTTCGGCTCCACCTACCTGAAAAAGCATTGGAGGAAGTCCCTGATACTCTCCGTAAAATGGAGAAATATATGGTGTTTTCGGATCTTTATCCCCGTAATATGCATTACTGTAGATCATGCTGTTTGTCGTATTTCCAAAGAGAGGGTCTTTCTCAAAATTTGTTTCGTAAGAATCTCCGGTTGCAGCCAGATCGGTCCACGGAGACATCAGTACAAGCTTTTTCGGTAAAGGTTCGCCTTTGTCCTTTAAATAAAGGCAAAGTGCCAGTGCCAGTCCTCCTCCGGCAGAATCTCCGGCAATAATAATCTGCTCTCCACTGCAGCCCATATCTAAAAGCCACCGATAAGCTGCATAAGCATCCTCTAATGCCGCCGGATAAGGATCTTCCGGAGCGACACGGTAATCTACAGATAAAACCGCCCGTTCTCCCTTCATTTTTGCATACAATACCGCAAAATCCCGATATGCATTTCTTATCTTTCCAATATATCCACCTCCGTGAAGCTGAAGAACAACCTCACGATTCTCTGTTAATAATCTTTCTGCAGTATCTTCTGTCCTTAAGTCTGCTTTTTCTTCAGCAAAGAATTCATTCTGATGCAGTAACAATTCCATTGAAAAATTCGGAAGCTGAATCGGAACGAGAGAAAATCCCTTCGGCGGATGCCAGGCAGGTTCCATTTCCGGTGCTCTTTTCCGAAAAGTTCCATCCTGAATCAATGGTCCGATTCCATGAAGAGAAGTCGCAAGTGCAATAACATTCTTTGATACCACCGCTGCCAGACTAATCGACTTATCCTTTCTCCTCTTCTTGCGCATCGCCCTGTCCTGACGTATTCTTCTTTCTATCTCAGACTTATCCACAGTCTTTTTTCTTCTTACACTACTTGTCCCCAAATTTCTTCTACTCATTCACACATCCCTGTTCTCTGTTTTAAACTTTACTTTATATTTCCCTGTGAAAACTATATATGAAGCTTTCGCTTTAATTCATTCTTAGCTTTTCTGTCTCCGATTATCATTGTTCCACTCCATAGCAGGACGGACAGGCCAAGTGCGATCCATGCAAGTACAATATGATGAAAATAACCCGTAAAATGTAATACGACATCCACTATACTAAGGGCAACTGCCGCAAGCTGCATAAGCAGATAATTCTGCCAGCTTGATGAATTAACACTCATACAGATGATGATTGCCAGTACCAGTCCATAAATAATACATGGAAGACCAAACTCCAGCGACCATCCCTTCCAGTCCAGAGAATAATCAATCAATACCAGCAAGCCAAGTATGATAAAAATCTGTGTATAAATCTTACGGATGTGCCCCTGTCTCCTGCTAAGAATATCCCAAAGTGTCAAAATCAGATAAGCAATAATACCACCCGTTACAACCGACCAGTATTTCGGTGCCACAGCAAAGGTAAGATAATTTATAAACACAAGTACCATCTCTAATGCAAGTGAAATAAATAAAAGAATACTCCCTGCCTTACGAAAGCGTCTTGTATTTTTCTTTACATCAGGATACCCCGGACCTTGTATTCCGGATACTTTATCTGTCACAGAAACTTCATCTATACTCTGTGCTTTGCTATGCTGCACGTTATGACCAGCCTTTTGTCCTTCTGCCTTTTCTTCTGTCAATATCGTATGGCATAACGGACAGACAATCGTATCATCTGCAACCCAGACGTTGCATCTTTTACATTTATTCACAACAAAATCCCCTCTCCAAAAAGAATACTTCGTTAATCATAATATACCCCATTCGTTTCTATCTCGACATGAATGCCATCCTCTGCAAGACTTCTGAAAAACACCTTTTGTACCGAAGTATCCTTTAAAAGTGAGCTAAAAGTAAACGTCAGCTCGTCCCCGTAAGAACAGACAGTTGCCTTTGTGTTCTGCCCGACAGATGGAGACAGTACAATCTGAAAACGCTTAATATACGGCTGATATACTTCATCCACCATCATACGTCCCATATTCGTAATTGTTGTTGTCGTCGCCTTTGCACTTGTTAAATATACCGACTTAATCGCCGGCTTTTTCAGAAAAAGAGGTACTACACGCAATGCGTAATTCTTCTGATTTGAAACATTATACGCAATCATCTTCTCCAGATTTTCCTGCGTGATCTGTCTCTTTAACTCCGCCTGTACAAGCTTCATTACCTCCTGACGCTCGTACCTTTCTTTTTCCGGTAAAAAAGACGCACTCACCATCGCAAAGAAATTCCTCGTCGTCATGGATTCGAAAAATGGTCGCAGATTCACCGGAACACATAGCACGATCGGCTTTTTGGAAACATTTTCATGTAAATACCCTTTATAAATACTATATACAAAAACACCCGACAAATATTCATTAATACTCATTCCGAGTTCTCGTGCTTTTGCTTTAAGCTGCTTTACCGACATATAACCATGAATCACTCCAAGCTCGCCATGAACCAGCTTCTCTCCCTTTAGATGTACTGCCGGAACAGACTTATATGCTTTTTTCCCCGCCTTTTTATAATTCTTCAGATAACTGTCTTCGGTATCAAGCGATGTATCATCCGAAAGCCTGTCACTGGTCTCGCCGGAAAGCTGTGGATAGCAAATCCGCAAATACTGATACGTCAGCTCTCGCAAAAAATTCACCGCTCCCATCCCATCTGCAAGTGCGTGAAATACCTCCAGATTAATTCTGTTTTTATAATAAGTAACACGAAAAAGATAGTTTCTATTCTCGTGACGTTCCACATAACGACATGGGAAATCCTGTTCTTCCCGAACAATAGGTTCTCCTTTTATATTTGTTTCAAAATAATACCAGAACATTCCTGTTCTCATACGAACATTCATCGTATCAAACCACGGCAGAACCTGCTCTAGTGCTTCCTGCAAACACTCCGGGCGAATATCCTCCGAGAGAATGACCGCAATTCTAAATACATTTGTCATCGTCTCATTCGCAATAACCGGGAAAAGATTTGCCGTATTATCAAGCTTCTCCCAACGCATTTCCTTTTTCTGGACCCTGCTCTTCATAAATTTTCCTCGTCTATTTGCTCATTTCATACTTTTGTCTGTACAAAAACATCCCTGACAAATACTCTCTATCTGTCAGGGACGGATAAACTTCTCCTATATACTCCCCGATAAAACAGGAAAAATCTATTTCAGCTCTCTTAATTCCTGACGGCGAGCCTTAATTCCTGCTGCTATTTCTTCAAGTGTTTCCAAATCTTCTACTTCATTCAACAGCTCTTCGTAGATTCTCTTTCTTTCTTCTGCAGTTGCATTACCCATTACTTTCTCAATGTAATACTTTTCCTGTGTCATTGTCGGCTTAAAGGTACGGGCATAATTCTTTGTAGTCTTTTTAAAACCTGCCACCTCAAGAATTCCTTTTTCAAGTAATGCATTGATCAGCAAATGAACAGAACTGTTTTTCCACTCTTTATCTCCTGAAACCTTAATGATCTCCGTAGCAGTTAACGGCTCTTCCTGTTCCCACATTACCTCCATAATAGCTAACTCACTTTTTGTTAAATGTTTTACCATAATGTTCTCTCCTTAAACTTTTATATATGACATTATTTACATTTTAATAGCATTCAAGAATGCCTGTCTTCTCCTGATCATAAACTTGCCCGTCTTCTTCGAACAATATTAAATATAATAATTGCTGCAAATACAATAATACCTCCTGCACTTATCATAAAAGCAAGCTTAATTCCCGGAAGCTCATAATGAAGCTTAATATCATGACTTCCTTTTTTCAGGTTGATTCCGATATACTGATAATTCACTCTCTGAATATCTGCTTTTTTACCATCCACATAGGCAGTCCATCCCTTCTGATAAGGAAGCGTTATCACTAACATCTTGTCCTTATCTACGGTGATATTTCCTGTCACCGTGTTCTTCTCGGCCTTTGCATTCTTCAAAGAGTTCTCCTTTAGAGCATTCACTTTATCTGCATAATCATCCATCTTCTGAAAATAAACCGCTATGTCTTTATACTCCAAAGTTCCGACATCGTTAAACTTCAAAGTACATTTATTCAGCGAATCTTTTCGATATCCCAGATTGAAAAGATACTCCTCCTGTCCGGTGCTGTATGCATCTATGCGGAACTTATGAGTATATTTCACACCCGGAGCAAGGACTCTGGTCAGTATAAAATGTTCCTTTGCATCTTTTTCGGCAAAAATATCTCCCTTAAAAGAAAGATATGTCTCGGCATTCGCCGGTGCATCAAAAAAGAACTTCATCGTAGCTCCCGGCTTCTCTATCTCTATCTTTCCATCATGCATAGAAACACCGTTGAGCTTTATCTTCTTAATCTTTGCTTTCTGTGCCGTAAGAGGAAGCTTTTCTGTCACAGTAAGATTACTGTTCTTCTTTATATCCTTCTCCTCGACAACCGCCGCTAACATGGAAATCTCCTGTTTCTGTGCTGCCGGATATTTATCTGCAGCCTCTGTACTTATTATTTTATCGTAAGTATACCCCAGTGGCAAGGAATATTGGTTCTCATAAATAGAATATTTTTTATTCTTTGTTTCCTGTACCTTTTTATAACCATATGGCATCGTCGCCGTATTTTTCTTCTCCCTGCCTATATACTTTACACTGGCGAGTGTATTCAGATACGTCCGGAAATTATAATCATATATACTTACGATATTCCACCGGCAATTCCCCATCGCATTATTATAGTTTACGATACCTCCATTTAATGTACTGCTAAATGTTGAAACATCATTATAGCCGTATAACATACTGGAAGAACGCAGCGTTCCCTTTGTAACAAGATTCGTACTCCGGTAAAAATCTTCCTTCTCTATTCCAGGTATCTTATCAAGATTCTTCAATGCCGTTGCCGAAATCTTCTTCTTCGACTCTCCAACAGATACATAGGTATCCAGATGACTTGAAGCTTCATCTCCTGATGTAATAAACCACTTCGCATTAAGAAATACAGTAAATGCGGTCATTACAAGAATTGCGGTACGGAATTGCCTTTTCGATACAGCAATCTTATCACTATTTAACAAAAACAATATTACGAGTGTCATTGCCAGTAAAGAAAATACTCCATATACACTAGTCACATACAATTTATCTGAAAAGACAGTCACAAGTCCATAAAGACCGGTAATTCCAGTCATTATCCCAAGCTCCTTGCCCGTAAGCTCACACATTTTGTCGAGTCCTTCTGCAAGCACAAAGGCAACAACCACAGCATAAATATAACCCCAGCGGTTATTTACGTTACTAAATCCACTGAAAATATATCCACATACAGGGAAGAAACAGCATGCCGTAAATAAAACAAAGAGCCAGCGAAGCTCCTTCCGGTTCTTTCTTGTAAACAGCAGCACGACCGCCAGTAATGCGATCGGAGCAAATCCAAGCTTAAGCCATAAACCAGAGGTAAAATTATCTGATATATAAGATGTAAAAAAGTCAACCAGCCATTCTGTACGATAATATAGTGGCGTTATACTTAAGAAAGAACTGATCTTCCCACCACCGCTTCGGCTTGAACCCATATAACTTCCAAAAGAAGTAAATAAGGAAATAATACCTATCGAGGCTCCTAACACATAGCTTCCTACTATAATAAGACCTCTCTCAAAAAATACTTTCCAATTCCGATACTCCTTCGTGCATACGATTCTTAAAATGAAATATACACCAAGTGCAATTGTATTCATATATAAGAAATAATACGAACACAACAATGAGGTTGCGACTAAAGCCGTAAGCATATACCACTTTCTGCTGCGAATAAGTCTCTCCATCGCAACAACAAGCACCGGAAGTAAGATCATCGGTGTGAGGAACTGTCCATGTTTCGTTCCTGCATAAACCGCATAGCCAGAAAATGCATATACGATACTTGCTGTATATGCAGCAAAGTGTGACTTTTTAAAATAAAGCACCAGACATGACATACTAAGTCCTGCCAGAAAATATCTAAGTATAATTAAAATACTGTATGCCGCTTCCAAATGATCGGCGGAAAATAATAAATATAACCAATAAATCGGGTCATAACTGATTGCTACTGTTGCACCCAATCCTGTCGTAAAATCATACTGCTTAAAATCAAAATTCCCACTGAAAATATCTTTAAATATTTCCGGAATATATTGAATGAATCTGTAAGCCTTTGGAACATACTGTCCAAGTCCGTCCGCCGCCCAGATTAATGTCTTCCCTTCTGAAACATACGGATAGAAAATGAGAACTGCCATAACAATAAACAGCATCGTATATCCAACAAAATATCGAAGCAGTGAACGACGATTCTCCTGTCCATCTGCTGATGCCGGAGTTACTATTCCTGTCCACACCTTCCATATAGCATGAACTACGGCTTCTTCCACCGTTTTGTAAATTCCCAAAAACGGAACACAGATATTCACTGCTATAAATGCTAAAAACATTCCCAAGAAGGCAAAGCAAGCTGCCTTCAGATGCAGCACAGCAAAGATTCCTGCCATAATAAAGCACACAGCCTCTATTATAAAATTCTTCTTTATAAGAAATGTCTCCTGCCTTTCTTTCGCACAGAAAACTCCCCAGAAAAATACAAAAATCTGACTGTTAATCGCAATCGCATTCGTACGATCCCCGCCAATGAAAATTCCTGCCAGTCCATAACCTGTAATTCCTTCCGGTAAAAATACCGGTAAAAAAGCAAGAATACAGATTAAAAGAAGTAAAATCGGCTTCTTCATCCATTTTGAAATAGAATCCCACCAATAAGCACAAATCAAAAATACAATACATACCGATAAAAAAATCGAAGAAATCTCAAAGATTTTGATAAATGTAATAAACTGTCTTATCACATTTAAAAATCCTGCTCTCTTTATAATAACCTCATAAAGAATTCCCAATGCACCGTATAAACCCAGACTATATGCCGCACACCGCAGCATATGCCCCTTAAAATCCTGATTCCTTTCCCTCTGCACCTGAATATAATATCCAACAGCAAAAAAGATTCCCGATACATAAACAACCTGCGTCATTCTGGTAAGTATATGTATTGCCGATATACTGCCAAACTTATGATGCAGTGCTGTCATAACGAGAAATACAAAATAGAAAGCTACGATAAGCTCTCTGGAAAAAACTTCACGTTTTGAAGTTCCATTTTTCCCCTGTATATACATTTTCCAATCCTCCTGTCTTTATCACATACAGCTATTGTACGTCATTGGCTCCAAATTTGCAATATATGACTCATTTCGTTCTTTCTTCCGTCTCATAAGATAAATCAGACCAGACAAAAAAGCAAAAAACAAAAAAATCTTATAATCGCAATGACAAATGACTCATCTACGATTATAAGATTTTAATAACTAATAAGAAACTACCGTTGTTCCTATCGGCATATTATCATAAATATATTTGGCATCCTGATTATAACAACGGACACATCCGTGAGATGCCGGCTTGCCGATCGTCGGATTCTGAACTGAACCATTATTCCATAACGGTCTTGTATGGAAAGAGTTTCTGCCCTTATAATGTGTTACATATAATTCCTTTGTACTAGTATAGAACCAGCCCTTCTCCTTATAGCTGATCTTAAAGACACCTCTTGGAGAATGATTCTTCGCTGTTCCGGTCGCACAAAGGAATGTCCGAATCTGCTTCCAGTTTCCTTTACTTCCCTCAAAAATAGTTACCTGCTGTGTATAATGACTAATCCAGATCAAATACTTCGTCTTGCTGGAATATCCTTTATAGTTTACAAAAGCTGTCTTAACTTCTTTCGAGTACTTCTTCGTTGTGTAAATACATTTATTACCAACATAACCGATACTTCTTACCTGACTGGCAAGCAGCTTATCATAATTCTCATCTTTGTACTGCTTCGGAATTACTGTAATTACCTTAGACTCCTGACTGCTTAAATATACCTTGCTTCCGATTCTTGTAACTGCACGAACTTTAACATTATACTCCGTATTTGGTTTCAGCCTTGCAAGACTGTACATATTCTGCTTCGTCTTTATCAACAGCTTATATTTGGAAGAGGTTGCTTTTTTATAATAAACATGATAGCTGGTTGCCTTCGCTGTTCTTGACCAGGATACTGCAAGATTCTGCTTGGAATCAAAAGTCAGCTTCACACCCTGAACCTTCCCTGCAACAACCGGAATCTTTGAAAAAACAGCAACAGACTGTGCTCCTGTCACCGTCTTGCCTCCTGTCTGAGAAACGGCCGCCACTTTGAAATAATACTTCTTACCACCAGTTAATCCAGTTATATTTACAGAAGTACCTTTACACTTCTTCTTAGCCAGTTTATAGCCAGAAGCAGACTTCGTGCTTTTATAAACGTTATAATAAGATGCATTACTTACTGTATTCCAGGAAAGCTTTGCCGTATTGGCACTTGCCACTGCCTTTACACCCTTTACCTTCGCAGGCTTCTTCACATAATCAAGTGTTTTAAGCATTCCCTGTCCATAATAAAGTGTCTTACCCTTATCAAAAGATTTATACCCTATCAGATATGTATAATATCTCGCATTCTTTAAAGAAGAGGCTGCAATAGATGTAGATGCTGCTGTCGCTCCTGTAGTGATCTTTTTCTGAGAAACGGTCGTATTCTCTCCAAAATACATTCCCAGTGAATATCCTGTATAGGTTTTCTTATCGGAAGCTGACCAGGTCGCCTTCACGGAATCATTACTGCTTTGCTTTATGGAATATCCGGATAAAGCCTTACCCGTATAATAATTCACTGTCAGCTTCTTCGTATTATCCTTACTGGTAAGTACAAGCTGATATCTTGTATTGATAGAATAAAGCTGACCCAGACTTAATGTAAGCACACCCTTTTTCGATGCAAGCTCCGCCGCTTCTGTCTTCTCTCCTGTAGCTTCGTTCTTTACCGTATATGTATAACCGCCATTTGAAAAATCAGCAAACTTAAGCACTAATCTTCCGGAGCCATCCACATATGCAATACGACTTACACCGGATTCCTTTGGAGTTGTCGCTGCCATTGCAACTTTTCCTGCAAAAACAAAGGAAAAGCATAATATCAATAGAGATAATATCCCCAGCTGTTTCTTATACGTCTTCATTCCTTACCTCTCCTTACCTCTTATATGTACTCACAAAATCAAAATAAAAAGATTCTGAAAGTATAGCCTATTATATATTGCATAAAAACTCTTTATTATTATATATTCAAATAAAATGTCCGTCAAGGAATCTGCCCGTCCAAAATTTCCTGATATTTTCACCCCCTCGTATAACAGAAATTGTTCAGATTTCTACTGCTCTTACTATACAATCATTCTGATTTTTGCTATAATGATGTGAAAGTATGCATTTCTTATATTGTATACTGTCACTGTTGACCCATTTATATTATATTTATTTAAAAGAAGGAATTTATATGATTAACTTTAATATTCCCCCGTTTACGGGAAAGGAAACAGAATACATGGCAAAAGCGATCCAGAATCACAAAATAAGTGGTGACGGAGAATTTACCAAAAAGTGTAACGAATGGATTGAAGGCAAAACCGGAACTGCGAAGGCTCTCCTTACAACTTCCTGCACACACGCCACTGAGATGGCTGCTCTTCTTGCTGATATTAAGCCTGGAGATGAAGTTATCATGCCTTCCTACACCTTTGTTTCTACTGCTGATGCTTTTGTACTCCGTGGTGCTACTGCTGTATTTGTAGATATTCGTCCGGATACTATGAATATTGATGAAACATTAATTGAGGATGCCATCACCGATAAGACACGTGCTATCGTTCCTGTACATTATGCCGGTGTTTCCTGTGAGATGGATACGATCATGGATATCGCAAAGCGTCATAACCTTCTTGTGATTGAAGATGCCGCACAGGGTGTCATGTCTTCTTATAAAGGACAGGCTCTTGGAACAATCGGTGACTATGGTTGCTTTAGTTTCCACGAAACGAAGAACTACAGTATGGGAGAAGGCGGCTGTCTTTTAATCCGTGATGAAGAGAATATCGAAGATGCCGAGATCATCCGTGAAAAGGGTACAAACCGAAGTAAGTTTTTCCGAGGTCAGATTGATAAATATACCTGGGTAGAAGCTGGTTCCTCCTATCTTCCAAGTGATATGAACGCAGCCTACCTTTACGCACAATTAGAACTTGCGGATAAAATCTATGATGATCGTATGAGTACATGGAACACATATTACGAACATCTTATGCCATTACAGGAGGAGGGACATATTGAGCTTCCTGTCATTCCGGAAGGCTGCGTACACAATGCACATATGTTTTATATCAAGACAAAGAATCTTGAAGAACGTTCCGCATTGATCAAACATTTAAAAGAGAATGAGATTTCTTCTGTATTCCATTATATTCCTCTCCACGGAGCACCTGCCGGACAGAAGTACGGCCGTTTCCACGGAGAAGATAAATACACAACAAAAGAGAGCGAACGTCTCCTCAGACTTCCTCTTTACTATGGATTAGAAAAAGAAAAAGTACTGACTGTCTGTGAAAAGATTAAAGAATTTTATTCCAGATAGTCTTTACTAGAAACGAAGCTATTCAGGAGGCAAACTCGTGTTACACTCGATTATTATACCTTGTTATAAATCTTCACAGACTATCCGTGAAGTCGTAGAGCTTACCAGTACGGAGCTTGACCGTTTAGGCCGGACAGAATACGAATTCATCCTTGTTGATGATTATTCTCCGGACGAGGGTGCTACTCTGCGTGAATTAAAAGCATTAGCCGCAGATTATCCTTTTGTAAAAGCAATTTCTCTGGCAAAGAACTCCGGGCAGCATAACGCTGTCATGGCAGGACTTAATTACGCACAGGGAGATCTTCTCATTGCAATGGACGATGATATGCAGACCCATCCTTCCCAGTTACATTTTCTTTTAGAAGAAATCGAAAAGGGATATGATATCGTCTATGGTTATTATCCGGATAAGAAACATTCTGCCTTCCGCAACTTCGGAAGCTACTTAAATTACCTTACTGTCCGTATTCTTATCGGAAAGCCAAAAGACATGAAGACATCAAGCTACTGGGTTATCCGTAAGTTTGTAAGAGATTATGTTATTCAGTATCAAAGTCCCTATACACATTTACAGGGATTATTCCTGCGTACCACACGCAATATAAGCAGCGTCCCGATCAAACATTTTGAAAGGGAAGTCGGACAATCCGGTTATACCTTAAAGAAGCTTATCCAGCTTTATTCCAATATTATGGGATACTCTGTTGTCCCTCTGCGATTATCCACCTATTGCGGATACTTCTTTTCTATGTTAAGTATTCTCGGTGCTCTGATAATCGTAATACGAAAACTTGTAAACCCTGCTATGGCACTTGGATGGCCTTCTATGATGTGTGCGATCTGCTTTTTCTCCGGACTCATCATGCTATTTATGGGAACGATCGGAGAATACCTGGGCAGAATGTTCCTCGGAATGAACAAACAGCCACAATTCGTTGTACGGGAAGTCATTTCACAAGACAGTCATGATCCTTCAGGAGGTAAGTCAGCATGAAAAAAATTATGATTCTTGGAGCCGGTATCTATCAGGTTCCTTTAATTAAAACAGCAAAAAGATTAGGATTATACACAATTGTTGTCAGCATTCCGGGAAATTACCCAGGATTTGCTTTAGCAGATAAAGTATATTACGAAAACACCGTAGATGATGAGAAGATTCTTGAAATCGCAAAAGAAGAACAGATCGACGGAATCATCACAACCGGTACCGATGTATGCGTTATCACTATCGGAAAAGTTTGTGATGCTATGGGTCTTTCCGGACTTTCCTACGAAGCAGCACAGATTGCAGTAGATAAGATGCTCATGAAAACAAAATACGAAGAATACGGTGTGCGTACCGCCCGTTTCCGTAAAGTTCTCTTTAGCGATCCTGATATCAAAAAGACCATCGAGGGACTGGAATTTCCACTGATTTTTAAATCTGTAGATTCTTCAGGAAGCCGTGGAATCACCCGTGTAGATTCTTATGACCAGTTTGATCATGCTATGAATTATGTAAAAGAAAATACAAGAAAAGATTACTTCTTAATCGAAGAATTTGTAGAGGGAGAAGAATTTGGAGCACAGGCATTCGTATATAACGGAGAAGTACAGTTCATCCTCCCACACGGAGACTATGTATTCCACGGCGATACCGGCGTTCCAATCGGACACTTCGCACCATATAACTTAAGCGAGGATGTCATCGAAGATGCCAAAGTACAGCTTCGTGGTGCAGTAAAAGCAATGCAGCTTGACAACTGTGCCATCAACGCCGACTTTATCTTAAAAGATAACAAAACTTATGTATTAGAACTTGGCGGAAGATGCGGTGCAACCTGCCTTGCAGAATTAACATCCATTTACTACGGATTCGACTACTACGAAAAAATCTTAAAAACCGCTCTTGGCGAAGACCCGGCTTTCACTTTTGATAAACCATTTGTACCAAATGCCAGTCATCTTCTCATGAGCGACAAAGACGGTGTCATTAAATCTCAGACAAACCATAATGCACCAAATGAAAATATCTATGAAGTAGAATTCGACTATAAACCAGGAGATGAAGTACATAAATTCCATGTAGGACCACATCGTATCGGTCATATCATCACCAAAGGCGATAGCTTAGAAGAAGCACAGGAACTGCTCTTTAGTGCTATGGACAACATAAAAATTGAAGTAGAATAATACTAATTTACTTTATTGACGGACGAAAAATAAAAAATAAAACCTAGTAAAATGTGCCAGTAGTCGCCGAGTGTTGAATGCTCGCTTATAGCTTGCATTCAATACTGGCTCCGAGGTCACATTTTACTAGGTTTTATTTTTTTATTTTTCTGTTTGCCTACTCCGGAAGTAAATTAGTATTTTATGTTGGGGGAAGAAGGGGAGAGTACGGAGACTCCCCCTGCCTCCCTCCACTAATTTCATTCTTATCTTCAGTTTAAGAAAAGATAGAACCATGCGAAATAAAAAATCCTTATTTGAAAAGTTGAAAAAAAAACAGAAAAATAAAAAAATATATAGTGGCAGATGTGACCTCGGAGCGAGTAAAGAATGCCATCAGGCATTCTTCACACAGCGACTACTGGCACAGATGCTACTATATATTTTTTTATTTTTCGTCCGTTCCCAAAGAAGTAAATTAGTATTTATTTCTTTTTGAACATTTTTATGACTGCCATCATCTGTTTTCTTAAAGCGATGGCTGCTGCCGCAATGACAAGAAGTAATACTGCATAGCGGTAATACCAGGCTACTCTGTATAAATTCATGGAGAGCAGATTGATCGCACCGTAAAGAAGGGCAATAAATACCGTCTTATGAAGTGGTACAATGACCATTCCTGTTACCTTATGCTCCAGGATTCCCTGTACGAGCAACAGTACAATATAACTAAAGGCTGTCGTATAGGCTGCGGCCATATAACCAAAATTCAAGATGCATACATAATTTAAAATTACGTTCAGTATCATCGTTCCGATCGTTCCGGCTGCTACATATTGTGTCCGTTTATAATAATTCTGAAGGGCAGAATAGCTGTAGCTATAGAAGCGGAACAGTGTTCCTGATACCATTGGTGCGATAAGCCAGACTGCCATCTTATATTTGGCACCACCAAGAATTAATATTTCTTCCGGGGCAAGCATTACAAGAACCCAGGAAAGAATTCCAAACATATGCATAACCGAAGTCCACGGTTTGGCAACTTCTTTTTCGGCACCTTCTCCGATTTTGGCATAAAGCCACGGAATCCAGGCATTCCAGACAGAGTCCTCAAGAATCCATATAATAAAAGAAATCGTAGTGGCAATAGCAAATATTCCTGCCGCCTCTTTACTAATCATTTTCTGGATCATAATCTTATCAGACTGATTCATGATCTGGATAGACAACGCTTCCGGAATTAATGGCAGACTAAATGCCAGACCATACTTCCAGTATTTAAGGTTAATGAACTTCCTGCCCTGTGTCCATATGACAATTGCGACAACGGCTCCTCCGATAATCTGCGGCACATAATATCCGATAACACGGCGGTCTACAAGCTGCCCGATCAAGCCCTGCACACGGCCTCTGTAAATAAGCCATATAGACAGGAATGTTCCCGGTACGATCGTGAGCAGAGTTGCCATCGTACTGAACTTATATTTCAATACCTGCTTATCTCTTCGCTGTACATATAACATACTCGTATAAGTAAATACATACAGGAAACAAGTATAAAACATCAAATCATCCATCTGACAAAAATCCTGTACCTGTGTCTTAAATATCATACATAATCCAAAGAAAAATGCAATGGCAATGTAGGAAAGTGTATGTACGCTTGATACATAGCCATTATAATCCTCTTCAAAATCTTTCTTTGCCACATCAACGCTACGCCACAGACAAAGTGACATAATCGTATAGGCAATCAACAGCCAGGATTCATACGTTCTAACTACTCCATACTGTGCTTTCGTGAGCAGTCTTGAATAAACAGGGGTTACCGCAAACGTCAGTCCCCTTGCAAAAAGCTGTGCCAGAATAAAGAAAAATCCTGAAGTAAAGGCTCTCTTATTCAGAGAAGCGTCTTTATTTTTTCCAGCCATTGTACATCCTCCATTTATTTATAATCATCTATATCCTCTGATACTCTCCATAACTAATGCAGGAAGTTTTCCACACATCGGATAACAAAGATCCATTCAAAAACACCGAAACACTCTTGAATTCTTACTTTTATTACTACTCCTGCACTTTACACACGATCATACGAAGCTTTCCGTTCTTATCCGGAGGAATAGAATCCATCCACTCATATTCAATCTCAAAAGGATGTTTAAACTTCGCATTTAACTTATTCGTCATATCCTTCTCTACTTCTGCTTTGGTCAGCTTAGATTCTGCCTTGTTGTGAACGCACTGAATATGAATCTTATGATAAGTCTCCTGAATGAAACGCATCTGTAAAATATCTTCACAATGAGCGATAATCGGAGCGATTTCAAAGAATGTTGTTACTTCACCTGTCTCATAACGGAAGAAATCATTCATACGTCCCTGTACGCTTGTAACATAACGTACCCCGTCACGAACCTCACAGGTACCCCTGTCACCTATCGCATAGTTAATCAGAGGAAGATCTGTCTTGTATAAAGGAGTCACTACAATATTACCTTCTTTGGCAGGACGATTCTTTTCATCATATATATTCACTACGAAGGAATCATTATGAACGGTATATTCCTTACTGTCAAAAAGACGTACCATCGCTGCCCCTGTCTCAGCAGTTCCGTAAGAATCAATAATTCCCGGACCAAGAATCTCTGCAAATAGCTTCCTTGCCGTATCATCTATCTTCTCTCCTGTCGGACAATAAAACTTCGGTTTCTCAAGCTCTACATGATTCTGCTTACAGTACAGACAAATACGCATAAATTCACTCTTATTCATGTAAAGGAAATCCGGCTTATATACATTAATCTGCTTCACAATCTCCGGCTCCGGTGCATACTGATCTACAAAGCCACGACGAAGAATTCCAAAATGCTGTAAAAATGTGTCACTGCCTCCGGAAATACTATGTGCACTCTTACGGCTCATTGTTTTCCCTTTAAACGGATTATAACCGGCACACATCATAACACGGAACCAGTTCGCCATATTGTAAGCCTTCTCCTTCGGAGAAACAAGCAGCATCAGTGGAATCCCGGAAGAACCACTTGTTGTATCATGATACCAGCAGTCATACTTCGGATCCTTCGCCTCTTCATTCATCCACGCACGAAGCTCATCCTTTGTAAGCAGTGGAAGCTTAGACAGATCATCTCCCGTGCGGATATCTTCCGGCTTTACTCCCGCCTCATCAAATCTCTTCTTATAAAATGGAATCTCATAAGCTCTTTTTACAAGCTTCCTCACACGCTTATCCTGCACACGCATAACCCCGCTAAAATCTGCAGGAATCTTTGTCTTCATCTTAAACAAATCAAAAAAAAGCAGGACATTAACTAACTTTCTCTCTAACTTTTCAAACATAACTTCTCCTCTTTTCTCCGCAGCCGAAGCTGTCTTTGTTTCTCTGTAAACGCTTTAAATATTGTATATAAGAAAAATTATTTTGTCAACTAAGTAACAGCCTTAATTATACTATAAAAAAAGGCATCCCTCGTGGCAGGATGCCTCACAACAAACAACCGGTAAATTATTTAATAATTACACGAATTGTTCTCTTTGCTGCATTATGATTCTTTGTAGCTTTTGCTTTAATTACAATCTTGTAGATACCTTTCTTGATACCTTTCTTGATTGTAACTTTGCCTTTCTTGGATACTTTGATATATTTCTTAGCATTCTTAGCACCAGAAACTTTGTAAGTAATAGTCTTAGCTGCTGCTTTTGTCTTTAAGTTGAAAGATTTACCTTTCTTCTTAAGTGTAGAAGCTTTGTAAGACTTCTGTTCTACAGATGTCTTAATCTTCTGGTTTGCTTTCTTGATAACAAATACTAAATCTGTACGTCCAGCATATCTTCCGATACCTTCAATAGACAGAATGTATCTCTTTGCAGTTTTGCAAGTTTTTTTCTTAATTTTGCAGTCTTTTCCAACTACTAACCATTTACCATCGATTTTAACTTTCTTTGGTAACTGATTTTTTCCATTGTAAGTTACTGTAGCAGTAGCCTTCTTATTTTTAATAGACTTTCTTGTAGCAGATGGTGCTGCTGCATTAACTGCAGCAGGTGCCATCAGCATTACTGCGAGAAGTACTGCTACGATTCTCTTTACTGTTTTCATAATCTATGCCTCCTTTTGACAAAAATCTTTCGGCCACGACGAAAAATTGTGTCCGATTAAAATATAATCAACACTTCTCGATAATATAACTCTCCGGTTAATTTATCAAGAGAAATGTAATTATTACTCTTTGGTAACTACAGTATCTGCTTTTCCTTCTGAAGTAGCTCCTCCGTAATAAGCTCCATAATAAGAACCATATTTCTTACCATAGTACTTCTTATAAGCTCCACTTCGAATCTCAGCACGGTTAAGCACTGTTCCAAGTACCGGACAATTCACCCGGTTAAGCTGCTGTAAAGACTGTCTTACTAATGTCTTAGATGTCTCTGCACAGCGAACAACCAGTACAGCACCATCACTCATGCTGGCGATAAGTGCTCCGTCAGAAATATTATCTAATGGTGGTGTATCTATAATAACATAACGGTAATCCTCAGCTAATCTGTCTAAAAGCTCTTCTAATCTCGGATCTTCTAATAAAGCAGATGGATTCTCCAACAACGTTGTTATCGGAACGATATGTGCATTTGGAATATTGGTCTCATAAACAACATCCTCATACTCCGCCATACCGGAAAGGAAGTGGTTCAAGCCTTCCTCAATACCTTCTATCTTATATTTTTCTTTGATCTCAGACTTACGCAGATCCACATCTACAAATACTGTAGGAAAACCCGCCTCAGCCAAAAGCTTCCATAATCGTATGGAAACTGTACTCTTTCCTTCATTTGGAACACTACTTGTAATTACAATCTTCCTCGTGTTCTTACCACAGAACTTAATATTTACTCTTAAGCGGTTCAGAGCTTCCTCTGCCGCATAAGGTACATCATCAATTGTTAAATTTAACTTCTTCATTGCCAAAATCCCTTCTCTTATCTGCTCTTCTTCTGCTGCTTTCCTGTAGGTAATCCATCCATATCAGGGATTACCGCTAACGGCACGATATCAAAATACTTCTCCATATCCTCTGCGGTATGAATCGTATCATCCATAAGATACTTCACTACGATATACATACAGTACAGAAATGCTCCTGCCAAAGCACCGATCATCGTATATTTCGTGTAGCTTGGACCAGCCTTTCTGTCAGCAATTTTAGCCTTCTGTGCAACATTTGGTGCATTGGTACTCATAGTCTTTGGAAGATAGTCAACAGAAATATCCATTAAAGTATTGGCAATATCTCTTGCTTCCTTTGGATCGGTACTTATTACATTGATATTTAAAATACGGGTATCCTGAGGATTCTCCAGCGTAATCATCTTCGCAAGCTCCTCAGACGTCATATCCAGATTCAGTTTATTAATTACCTGCTCTAATACCGGATAACTTAACATCAACTGCTCATAATCAGATGTCAGAGAAGTACCAATATTCAATGCATCCAGATCGACTACAGAATTCTTAGATGCAGATACCACATACATCTTCGCTGTGGACTGATAAGTAGGACGAACAAGAAAATAAGAATACGCATTCATCAATACTGCTCCAAGCAAAAAGCATAATACGATATAATGCAGCTTATCAAGCAATGTCCATGCAAGATCAATAAGATCGATCTCTGTTTCCTCCTCTGTTCTGTCTGTAAAACCACTTTGAGCGGCCTCTTTTCCCCCGGTTATCACTTCAAATCCCGGCTTCATCTCTTCATCCTTATTATTAATAAGACTCATCTTCTTCCCTCATTCCTTACTTAGTATTACTTTATTTATCTACTTTATTAAAAAACAGCTCCATCGCTACATCACCACGACTTGTCTCATCCATCGTAAACTCATTAAATTCTGTCTCTTTATTCACAGCATTCGTTCCTTTGATGGATAACTCTCCTTTATCTTCACTGTTTAAAATCATATTGGCAACATTCCCAAGCTCCCCGACACTCATATCGGTTACCATATAATCAGAAAGCTGATTATAAAAATCATTAATAAATCCGCTGTCTGCCTGAAGCTTCGCTTTATACAAAGGGAACAATGCATCAATATATTCCTTCTGTCTGCGCATACGACATTCGTTTGTGCCATCTCCGACATTCATTCGGTCATGAACATAATGCATCGCCTGATCATCTGATAAGGTAATCGTCTGCCCCATTACAAGAGACTTATCCGACTGGGAAAAATCATCCTCTATCGTAACCGGAACACCGCCGGCCAGATGATTCAACACCTTGATAGAATCCATATTCAGACACATATAACCATCGATTCGAATCCCATAAAGCATATTAGAAACCGCATCGACCGTATTCTCACAGCTTTGCTCCATTCCATCTCCGTTGGCATGTGCCAGAGCAATCTGCTCCTTTGTTGTAGCCAGATAAGAGCCATCTTCACCTAATGACTTAACATCTGTGATCGTATCTCTGTTGATCGGAAGCTTATGATATGTATTATTCTTTGTATTGATCACAAGAAGTTCAAGAACATCACTCTGTCCTGTTCCATCGACCTCTGTCTTTGGCTGCTTTATACCTCTGTCATCTTCACCAATAAAAAGATATGTCTGTATGTCCCAGTTCGGCTTACACTTCACACCGTTAATCGTAACCGTATCAGCCGTTGCTGCCGCTTCCTTCTTCCCGGTATTCATCTGCTGATTATCTATCATATGTCCAATTACAACTGTTGCCATACAGACTACAACAAACGCTGCGATTACCAGACTAAGCTTCTTATAAAGTTTTGTCTTCTTACTTTTGCTGTAGTACTTCTTCGCCATCTATAACACCTCTGTTAGAAAAGGCCCTGAAGTAATGCACTTCCGGCTCCCGGATTCATCTTCTCGCACACAAGAAGAACCGCAAGAATAATAAACAATATAACACTGATAATAATTGAAACTTTCTTTGACATTTATTCATCCTCCAAATTAAGCAGACTCGCTGCTTTTTTATCCATTTCATTCATGAAAGCACTTCCCATCTGCTTTTCAAGTGCTTTCCGCCCACTCTCAAGATTCGGAACCCGGTGATGAATGCCGTGGCAGTCACTTCCCAGAAAGATCTGTCCCTTCTTCCTGATCATTTTAAAAATCTGTCTTCTCTCACTCCAACGTTCAAAGCTTCCTGCATTAATCTGTACATAAACAGGGAGCTCCATTAATTCATAAACTCTCTTTTTATTCCCCGGAATCATCAAAAAACGTTCCAGATGAGCCAGCATAACAGACAGATTGCGGCGTTCTAAAATATATTGCACCTCTTCAAGCTCCGACTTGCCCCACTTTGTAAAAGGCATCTCAAGCAAAAGAAGATCTGTCCCCTCATAAGTAAGCTCTTCTAATCGCTCTGCCCGGCTTATTCCCGTGAAAAAAGCGACCTCCGATCCCATTATCAGCCGTGGAACTTCTCCCTTATTTGTCAATTTCTGGGTGATTCGTTCCTTCAAACGTTCCTCCGAACGCTTTCTTCTATCTAAAAAAGAAGAAATTCTATCTTCTGTAGCATAAAAATGAGACGTTGCCGCCATTATATCTATTCCCTGTGAAGCCGAGAGCTGTAGCATCCCCAAAGATTCCTCTGAACTGTGGCTCCCATCATCAATCCTCGGAAGCACATGTGAATGGAAATCTATTACTGACATTCCCTTTTCCCTTCTATTCAATTTACTAAAACAAGTTAAAAAACTATAAATTACTATTTCTTAACATATTGTATAATAAAACAAAAAAAATTTCAATGTACTATCTGCTAATAATATGTAGAAAATGCCACCGTCTTCTACACAAAATATACAAACTTCGATGTTATGGATAGCCTGACTAAAAAATTCTATCCAAGTTTCATTAATATCATGCTCCATATCGGTGTCGTGATAAGTGACGCTGCGGTAGAAAATACAACCAGCTTTACGGAGAATTCTTCCTCGCAGTCGTATTTAGAAGCAAGAATGGTTGTCGTTGCTCCGGCAGGCATTGCCGCAAGAAGAACACTGACACCCATTACCAGACTGTCAATATGTAAAAGCCAGCATGGAATAAAGACACAGAAAGGAATGCATAATAAACGAATAAATGTGTAAAAAAGCACATCTTTATCAACGAGAGTCCGTGGGTCTGCATCAGCAAGGATCATTCCTATAACAAGCATAGACATTGCTGTATTACAATTACTTACAGATGTAATCGTTTCCTGTAAAAAGTGCGGCGGCCGCCAGCCGGTAAGCATCAAAACGACACCAATCTCACAGGCAATAATACAAGGATGCGTAAAAATCTTCTTAAGCATCTCTTTTTTCGTCGGTGCCTCCGTAAATACAGAAACGCCTTCTGACCACATCATAATTCTCTGTGGAATAAGATAAATGGATGCCAAAGTCAGTCCCATCATCCCAAAAACTCCCTGTGCGATCGGATTACCGAGAAATCCTGCATTAGAACAGATCGTTGCATAACGAAGACATTTCTTTCTTTTTACAGAACAATTCTTATATAAAACCGTTCCTAAAATAACACAAAATACCTGAATCAATATTGAAATAATCAATATGACCGCAAAATCCCTCGCAATTTTTGAGGAAAACTTTATCATAAACGAATAAATAATATTACAGGGTAAAATCAGATTAATCACAAGATTTGTCATACCTTTCTGACCTTCTTTTCCGACAACTCCCACTTTTTTCAAAATCAGCCCTGTAATAATAAGGGCAAACATCATCAATTGTAAATTCACCAATTCCTTCACTTTTATGTATCTCCATTCTTCTATTTGATTTATCCAAACGATCCGTTCTCTGCCATTTATCCTTTTAAAATATAAAATAAATGCTGTATACAGTCAAGTATGTGCAGATTTTTATACAAACACAGACATCCCTCATAAAAATCAGACCTTTTCATTCAAGAATACCAACGGCTATGTCACTTCATTTATTTTTACTTTATTTTTTTATTTTATTTCTTATTTTCAGGTGACCTATTGTCTAACTTATGTTATGATAATTTTGGGGATTATTACTATGTTATTTTTATCGTTATTATATGGAGGATATTTTTTTGAATAATGTACATTGGAGAAACATTATGACAGAAAAACTGGAAAAACTAAAACAAGGCTACGCAAACTTAAGCGAATTACTAGAGCATATCATGGCTTCTATTGTTCTGATCGCTATCCTGATCGCCATTATTTCTTTATGGGAGCCCTTTAAGGAATTCCTGCATACTCGCTCTGAATCAGGTTCTTTTCTTGAATATATGGCAAGCATATTTGATATCGTTATCGGCATTGAGTTTTTTAAGCTCTTATGTAAGCCACGAAAGGATACGATGCTGGAAGTTCTCATGTTCGTAATCGCACGGCACATGATCATCGAACACACTACTGCGTTCGAAAACCTTCTGTCCATCATCGCCATATCTATTCTGATTATCGTGGACCGCTGCTTCCTGAAGTCAAAAACACTAAAAGGGAAACATATTTAATTTAAAAACGATTTCATTCAGAAATTACGATTCAAAAAGGGACTGTCGCAAAAACAGTCCCTTTTTAAATAGCAATCTTAATAATCCATTATTATAATTTATTATAATTAATCATTATATCCCTGAGGATTGTTCTTCTGCCAGTTCCATGTATCACGGCACATATCCTCTAAAGTTCTCTTCGTCTTCCATCCAAGAATCTTCTCTGCCTTCTCTGCATTCGCCCAGAATTCCGGAAGGTCACCGGCTCTTCTGTCACCGATCTCATACTTGATCTTAATGTCATTGGCTGTTTCAAACGCATGGATAATCTCTAATACACTATAAGGTGTACCGGTTCCTAAGTTAAACACTTCCACACCTTTATGCTGTGCAGCATATTCTACTGCTTTTAAATGACCATTCGCCAGATCCATTACATGGATGTAATCACGACGGCAAGTTCCATCTTTTGTAGGGTAGTCTCCACCATAAACTGTAAGATGGTCTCTTCTTCCTACTGCAACCTGTGCGATATATGGCATCAGATTATTAGGAATACCCTGTGGGTCCTCACCCATTCTTCCTGACTCATGTGCACCAATCGGATTAAAATAACGAAGAAGAACTACCGTAAGCTCCTCATCTGCTTTTGCTGCATCCTCAAGAATCTCTTCCATCATAACCTTTGTCCAGCCATATGGATTAGAGCAGCTTCCTCTCTTCATCGTCTCGATATAAGGAATATCATTCTCTTCACCATAAACAGTGGCAGAAGAAGAGAATACAAACTTCTTCACACCTGCTTCTTTCATACATTCTAATAAAGTAAGTGTTGTATCGATATTATTTCTGTAATACTCAATTGGTTTTTGAACTGACTCACCAACTGCTTTAAGACCTGCAAAATGAATAACACAATCAATCTTATTCTCTGCAAAAATCTTTGTCATAGCTGCTTTATCTTTTACATCTGCCTCATAAGAAGCAACCTGCTTACCGGAAACTTCCTCCACACGGTGAACCGCTTCTGCACAGCTATTACAATAATTATCCACGATAACTACATCATGTCCTGCTGTTAATAACTCTACTGCTGTATGGGAACCAATATAGCCCGCTCCCCCTGCTAATAAAATATTCATCCCAAAAACTCCTCTTAAAATACTGCATAATTCAAACGGTTTCTTCCAGGTAGATATAAGACGAAATGTTATCATCTCTATCTGGTAAAAGTTTACCGCAAAATTTAGTAAAAATCAAGAAGACTTTAATTTTTATTTTAAACCGCAATCATTCCATGTTGCCACAAGCAGCATATTAAGCCTTTCCAAACGTTTTCGACCGTTGCTGCGGCATCTTTTTTGTCTTTTACAATAATTTCAGCTTACTTTCAATAAATTGTGCTTCTGCATCCACATACAATTCACGAATACGCTTCCCCACTCAGCTCAAAAATCTTGTTTCAAATTCTTCCACCGAAAGTACTTCTGCTTTGTTATATAAAGAAGGCTTCCTTGTGATTTGATTCTCACTATACATTTTTTTCAAAGATTTATTCATATCCTTATATATGTTTTCTTCATTCTCTCTGTTTGACAAATCATTTATTATCTCATCTATAGCCTCAACAGAGTCATATTTCACCTTATCTATAACTATTTCAAAAAACACTTTAATGCCTTCTATATTTTCTTCATCACTACATATCTGCGGTAAAAGATGTTTATCCACTACCCATCTGCTTTCTGCTGCTTTTTGAAATAAATTCGCCTTTAATTCCTTATCAATATTTTTCTGGTGTCTTTGAAATAATCCTGCATAATCTTCACATACTTGACCATTCATATGTCCACATATACATTTATTTCTATCAAACTTCACTCTTTCAAATCCTGTTTTAAACTCAATTAAGTATATATTGCTTCCTTTGAATAAAATTGCATCAGCAGAAGAAGGATAAACTCTAGGAAAAAATAACTGTGTAATCTTATCAAAATTATAGGCATCTTTAATATCTGATATAATCAAGCTTGGTCTTTCTGAAGAATCTGGCTTTGATAATTCTGTATAAGTTTCCTTCTGTATAGCATATTTATCAAAAAACTCTCGTAATCTTTCCATACTTCCCATCCTAATAACTAATCTTCTTCTGATTCCATATAATGTTTTCTCATTGCACTCATTTTGGAAAATGCTCTTGCGTACTCTATATATACTTCATCTAATTCATCTGTCTTTTCTATATACTCAACTCTAAAATCACTTTCTATTTGTTGTGTCTGATAAAAATGACACTTTTCACAAATACCATATTTTCTCATCAAAGCATCTATAGCTAATAAAAAATTAGGACTATGTGTTGTAAGAAGAACTGTAATATTACACTCTTTTACAAGTAATACTAACACTTCTGCTAAGGCATTAATCCACTTTGGATGAAGATGGGATTCCGGTTCATCTAAAACTAATAAAGACTCCTCATCAATATTTCCCTTCTCCAATATATTCTTAATAATAGAAAACACCTTAGAACCCGTAGCTAAATTACTTACCTTTATCTTTCTTCCATCATTAACATACGTATCACCTAATATATCTCCTGGAACAATACTATTGATCTTCTCCATTACATCTGCTATCTGCTTATCCTTATATAAACTCTCACTAATCCCTCTCTCTTCCCGTATATTTCTTTTTAACCAACGATTCATTTTTATTCTATGTGGAACTATTGTTGACTCCGTATAACTCAATCCTATTCTGCTTCTATTCATTAGGCTTGGCGTTCTACGCATACTATCTTCTATAATATACGGGTCATCTACAAAATATCCCTTCTTAAAATACCCTTCATTAAATACAGACTCCTCTGTATCCACATTATGATTATCTAAATATATATTAAAATATTCCTTTCCATCTTCATCATATAATCTTAAACTTGATTTGTCTTCAACTTGATTTGTCACATTCATTGATTGTACCTGTCCTGAAAATTCTTCTCTCAAAGTACTGTCAATCATCCTAAAAGCAAACTCTTCTGTTGATGGAATTGAAGAGATAAATGATAATGCACTCTCACACTGCTTCACTACACTTTCTTTACACTCTGTCCACTCTGTATTTATCACCTCCAAAGCCTCCTCAGAAAGCATCTCTACATTATTGATATCTTCCATTGCCAAACTTAAAAAGGTATTATTTTTAACCGCTTGATAAAATTCACGTAACAAATCTATATAATAATTTAAAGTTTCCTGTCCATGATAGCCAACTCTCTCTATATAATATATCCTTTCTACCAAATCACTTTCAGATTTTTCTTGAAAATCATCTCTCCATCGAACATTCTCATAGAATTGCATTAAAATAGGATATGACTCTATGATTGCTCGTATTCTATTATAAACTGCCTCTGCCATATCAAGCTGCTTCTTTTTACTCAAATCTTCCGCCGCACTAACAACCGAATAAAGAGCCTTTCCCACTGTAGTCTTCCCAGAATTATTTGTACCAGAAATTACAGTTAAACCATCCACTTTGACATCTGCTCTCTTTATGATTCCAATATTATTAATTGAAAATATCATGATAAAATCCTTCCTGCCATATATCTGTTCTAAAATATTTAAATTATATGTTTTATAATAATATTACCACATATAATATCTATATACTATCGAAAAGACATTTCTCATTTATAACTATTCTATTACTTTTGGTATATTTATCAACCGTTTTTTGTCTTTTTTTACATTTTATTACTTCTTTTGTTTTTGCTTGTCCATAGTACTATTGAATGACTGCATTACACTATATTCTTTTCTTACACTTATCTTATCATTCTTCGCAATATTTATCAACCATTTTTTATTTTTATTTCCATTTTATTCCTGTATCGTTTATAAAAATACAGCGGCATTCTCTCACCGCTGCTTATATTATTTTTATTATACTATTTTAAATCTTCAAATCAAATCTTCTTCCCTCTCCATCACTCATGAATTTCCAATGGCAATCCATCTGGATCATGGAAAAATGTCATCTTCTTTCCGGTATAGTCATCCAGACGTACCGGCTCTGTCTCAATTCCTTTTTCATTCAATTCTTTTACTGTATCATCCACACTCTCAACTTTAAATGCCAGATGGCGTAATCCCAATGCTTCCGGATAACTTACACGAGCCGGAGCATTTTTTATGATGAAAAGTTCTATTTCCTGCGGTCCACATGCCAGATCAATCTTATAATCGTCACGTTCTTTTCGATAATTTTCTCTGATTACCTCAAATCCAAGCAAATCCACATAAAAATGTCTGGATTTTTCATAATCGCTTCCAATGATTGCAATATGATGAATGGTATCGAACATAACTCTCCTCCGTTTTTATATATTAATATATTTTCCTTATATTTTATCACAATAACGATATATATGGAATAGTCATGAGCCATCAATTCATCGCTCTTTTGGCAGCGGCATACAGGCTGACTGAGTTATCCACCTGGTCTTCCACCGCATATGGAACTTCTCGGTCATTCCATAAACGCTGGAAAAGGAGGCATAGCATATACCAGGTGTACTACCAGATGCCTGCGGCAAGCTTCCAGAAGTACTCGATCTGCAATACTTCCTTTCACAAGCATCAATCCGATTGACATACTTATCATATATTGTTTATGTTTAAAAGTCAATACTTCGTGCGTGAAACTTTGCAAAAAATTGGATTTTTGAAGATATTTTGTATAAAAAAGTGTATAAACATCATATATCAATAAACTTTAACAAATAAATTGTGCTTACCGTCAAGATATGTTATACTAGCTACATCAACTCAAAAAGCATTCTGTAAGTGATTTATCTTGCTTACAAACTTATTATACGAGGAGTATCTCTATGATCAACTTGAACGCATGGTTTCAAAAGCATAACCTTTGTGCAGAAAACATCCTATACATTTACCGCAAAGACCGCAAAACAGTCATTCAACGCACGGACGGTGCGGAATTTGCACTGTTCGTACCGGTACATAGTATTCTATCTACTTTGCCGGAGAAGAATTTTTTGAGCATCAGCAAGGGGATTGTCGTATGCCGCAGCCACATTGTAAATATCAGCAACGATGGCGTTTATACCATGTCGGATGGCCGCACTTTTCAAGGGCGCAAGCGCGATATGAGCAGCCATCGCCGTTTGAGTGCTGAAATAGGGTTGACAAACACGAAACACCGCCCCCTGAGTATGCTGGAAAAATGTAGCCTGTTGGACAATATGCCTCTGGCATTCTGCGTGATAGAACTTGTCTTTAATGAGGACGGCCACGGCGTGGATTTCATTTTTCGCTACTGCAATGCGGAAATGGCG
>CAKREJ010000008.1 GCA_934317185.1 uncultured Anaerobutyricum sp.
GACCGTAACAGAACATCTCCATTTGCTTTCACTGGTAACAAGTTTGAATTCCGTATGGTTGGTTCTACACAGTCTATTGCAGACCCGAACACAGTACTTAATACAATTGTTGCAGAAGTATTATCTGATATGGCAGATAAATTGGAAGCATCTGACGATTTACCAATGGCTATTCATGATATGATCAAAGATACAATTGCAGCACATAACAGAATTATCTTTAATGGTAATGGTTACTCTGATGAATGGGTTGCTGAAGCTGAGAGAAGAGGACTTCCAAATATCAAATGTATGGTAGATGCTGTTCCTGCTTTAGTAAAAGAGAATGCCGTTGAAATCTTTGAAAAACATGGTGTATATACAAAGGCTGAGATGGAATCTCGTGCAGAAGTTATGTATGAGACATATGCTAAGACAATCAATATTGAAGCATTAACCATGATTGATATGGCAAAGAAACAGATCGTTCCGGCAACAATTAAGTATCAGACAAGCTTAGCAGAATCCGTTAATGCGATCAAGGCAGCAAGCAGTGCTGTAGATACTTCTGTACAGGAAGCATTAATGGCAGATATTTCTGCTAACTTAAAGGCGATGTACGCAGCTCTTGCACATCTTGAAGAAGTAACGAATAAAGCAGAAGAAATGGAAGAAGGTGCAGAACAGGGTCATTATTATCATGATGTTGTATTTGCAGCAATGGATGAGTTAAGAAAACCAGCAGATAAGCTTGAAATGTTAGTTGCAAAATCCGCATGGCCATTCCCAAGCTATGGTGATTTAATCTTTGAAGTGTAAACAAACACAAACTGCATATAATTTTTAGATTAAATTTAGATTAAAATAAAAAGAGAGTCTATATTATATTGGTTTTATTGTTCAATAAACATATAAATCAATATAGTATAAGACTCTTTTTTATTTGTATTATCCCCCGAATCCCTTCAGTATCTTTGAATAAATTCAAGAATACCGAGGCATTCTTTCGCTCTCTTTAAGCAAAGAGTTGTGAACTTTTGCATTTTGTGTTATCATTATCCTCGATTGTATACGCAATAAAATGAAGGAGCGTTAGAGATGAATTACATTTCTTTGATAGAAAAATTAAAAAAAAGAGGCAGTGTTCCTGGCTTAGATGCGATTAACGGATTGCTCGATGAATTAGGTCATCCAGAAGAAGCTTTGAAACTTGTACATATTTCAGGAACAAATGGAAAAGGTTCCGTTTTTGCATATCTTTCTTCTATATTAATGGCAGCAGGTTTTAAAGTAGGAAGATATATTTCACCTACAATTTCCTGCTATGAAGAGAGATTTCAGATTAACCGAAACTATATTTCAAGCGAAAAGCTGGAACATCTGTACACGATTGTTGGCGAAGCACTAAAAAGAGAGGAAGAGAAAACGGGATTAAAACCAACTCTTTTTGAAGTGGAAACCGCACTTTCCTTCTTATATTTTAAGGAGGAGAATGTTGATTACGCTTTAATAGAAGTTGGAATGGGAGGAAGACTGGATGCAACAAATGTCATTCGCCATCCAGAGCTTACCGTAATCTCTTCTGTGAGCTATGATCATAAAGCTTTTCTTGGTGATACATTAGAGGAGATTGCTTATCATAAGGCCGGAATTATAAAGAAAGATAGTCCGCTCGTTTTAGCAGAAAATACCGTAGAAGTCCGTAAAGTTATAGAACAGGAAGCTGAAAAACAGCAAATACCATACACCGTGATAAAACCTGAGGACTATGAAGTATTGTCAGAAACTCCTTATGGAAGTACATTTTTATGGAAAGAACAAAGATACGAAACAAGGCTTCCGGGAAGACATCAGATTTCCAATGCAGTGACAGCTCTCGTAGCTTCAGAATATCTTTTTCATAAAGATTATGAGCAGAATAAAGCGAGAAAAAATATTGCAAAAGAATTAGATGAGATGAATATAAAAGCGGCACAACAAGGAGGAATTGTCCGTACTTCCTGGCCTGGAAGGCTGGAACTTTTAAAAAAAGAACCGTTATTTTACAGAGATGGTGCACATAATCCGGATGGAGCATATAAATTATCTGTATTCTTGCAAAAACATTTTACAAATAAGAAAATCATTTATATAATGGGAGTGTTAAAGGATAAAGAATATGCAAAGATGCTCCAATATCTTTTGCCTATGGCAGATAGGGTTTATATCTTTAAACCAAATAATGAAAGAGGTCTTTCCGTAGATATTTTGGCAAATACAATAAAAGAGATAGCAGATGTACCGGTTATAAAAGAACAGAATGTGAATACGGCAGTTTCGGATGCACTAAAAGGCTCCTCATCTGATGATATTCTTGTAGCTTGCGGCTCACTCTCTTTTATGGAAGAAATGGAGGATATACAGTGAAAATAGGAAAATATGAATTTGACCTTTTACATAAAGGTTATATTATGGGAATTTTAAATGTAACACCGGATTCTTTTTCTGATGGAGGTAAATATCAGTCTGTTGATCTTGCATTAAAACAAGCTGAGAGAATGATAGATGAAGGGGCTGCTATTTTAGATATTGGTGGAGAATCTACAAGACCTGGTCATGAAAAGATTACAGAGGAAGAGGAAATCGAAAGAGTTGTTCCGGTAATTGAAGCCGTAAAAAAGAATTTTGATATTGCAGTATCTCTTGATACTTACAAATATGAAGTTTCTAAGGCAGGTATTGCCGCAGGAGCTGATATGATTAATGATATCTGGGGACTGAAATGGGATGACAGGCTCGCACCATTACTTGCAAAAGAAGATATGGCTTGTTGTCTGATGCATAATCGAGACAATACTGAATATGCAGATTTCATTAAAGATTTTTGTTCTGATATGGAAGAAACACTTACTATCGCAAAAAAGGCAGGAATAAAAAAAGAGCGAATCATTCTTGATCCGGGCGTTGGTTTTGGAAAGACTTTTGAACAGAATCTTTCTATCATGAAGCACATGGATGTTTTTAACAAATGGAATCTCCCAGTTCTTCTTGGAACTTCAAGAAAGTCTGTAATTGGTCTGGCATTGGATTTGCCGGTAGACCAAAGAGAAGAAGGGACTGCCGCAACTACGGTTCTTGGCAGAATAAAAGGTGCCTCTATCTTTCGTGTTCATGATGTAAAAACAAATTACAGACAATTAAAAATGATTGAAGCAATTCTGGAGGCAGAGTAGAATGGATGAAATAAAAGTAAAAAATCTGGAAGTATTCTGCCATCATGGTGTATACAAAGAAGAAAATGTTCTTGGTCAGAAGTTTTTAGTAGATATTATTTGTAAAGTAGATACAAGAGCTGCCGGAAAGACAGATGAACTTGATTTATCTGTAAGTTATGGGGATATTTGCCGTCTTGTAAAAAAAGAAATGACCAGACAGAATGATAAACTTTTAGAAAGAGTTGCGGAACGGCTGGCAGAATGCATTTTGTTACAGTTTCCTCTCATAAAAGAAATTGAAATAGAAGTCAGAAAGCCGTGGGCTCCTGTTTTGATGCATATGGATTATGCTTCTGTTAAAATCAAAAGAAGCTGGCATAAAGTATATATTGGTGTCGGCTCAAATCTTGGAGAACGAGAAGAATATATGCAACTGGCTCGAAAAAGGGTAAGTGCATTGCCGAAGACAAGAAACTTTAAGACTGCTTCAATTATTGAAACCGAACCTTACGGTTATACCGAGCAGGGAAAGTTCTTAAATACTGTATACTATATAGAAACTTTAGATACTCCGGAGGAATTTCTTGACAAGCTTCATCAGATTGAGAATGAGGCAAATCGTAAAAGAGAAATTCATTGGGGACCACGAACATTAGATCTCGATATTCTTTTATATGATGAGTTAATAACAGAGGATGAACGAATCACACTTCCTCATCCTGAAATGACAAAAAGACTTTTTGTATTAGAGCCGCTGTGCGAACTACTCCCAAGAGGAATACATCCTTTGGAAAGAAGAAGATATCTGGATATTTTAGAAGATTTAAAAGAAAAAGAAAAAAGGAATCAATAGTGGAATGGATAAAGAGATAAGAAAAGTAGATGATATACGAGATGATATTACTAAAATAGATTATCAGATTGCAGAATTATTTGAAAAAAGAATGGGATTTGCTGCTGAATTAGCTATTTCTAAAAAAAAAGCCGGAGAATCCATTTATAATAAAAATAAAGAAGACGAGAAATTATCAGACATTACCAAGAATCGTGCTAATCCATTTGTAGTAAAAGGATTAGAAGAAGTTTTTATTCAAATGATGTCTATCAGTAGGAAATACCAATATCATATGGTACATCAGAGAGATCGTTATATTGAAAATTATTTTACAGAAGTACCAGAGCTTGTAATGTTTCCTGACACAAGAATCGTATATCCGGGTGTGCCGGGTTCCTTTTCGGAAATGGCCTGTGAGAAGTTTTTTGGTGCCGATGTAGATCATTACGCAGTAGTTAACTTTAAAGATGTCGCTATGGCCTTAAATAATGGTGATGCAGATTACGGAGTTCTTCCAATTGAGAATTCCTCTGCCGGAGATGTGACCGGTGTCTATAACATTTTATTAGAAAATGATGTATGTATTGTGGGAGAAGTGTTTGTAAAGGTAGAACATTGTCTTTTAGGTTGTCCGGGAAGTAAAATTCAAGATTTAGAAGTTGTGCTTTCCCATCCACAAGGACTTATGCAGTGTTCGCCGTATTTAGAGAGACTTGATGTAAAAAAAGTTAGTGTGGAAAATACTGCTATTGCCGCTGAGAGAGTGTCAAAAGAAAAGATATTAACACAGGCGGCTATTGCAAGTCGTCGTGCAGCACAGTTATATGGTCTTGATATTTTAGATGCGGGCATTAATTTTGATAAGAATAATGTAACTCGTTTTGTAATTTTATCTAAAAAGAGACAGTATACACATAATGCCAATAAGATTAGTATTTCATTTTCTCTCCTTCATGAAAGTGGAACCCTTTATAATATTTTATCACACTTCTTATATAACGATTTAAATTTAAGTCATATTGAATCCGTTCCTTTGCCAGATCAGCAATGGGAATATCGTTTTTACATTGATATTAACGGAAATCTGCATGACCCGGCAGTAAAAAACGCACTGCAAGGTGTTCGTACAGAAGTAGCAGATTTTAAGATTTTAGGAAACTATTAAACGGTCTATTAAAGGAGCGTAAAATACATGAGTGAAACAATAAAGAATAAGCATGTGAAAAAGAAAAATCCGGTATTACTGATATTAAAAACAATCCTTACAGTAATTCTTCTTCTCTTTACCTGGTATTTATGCAGCCACTTTATGGAATATCAGAAGAATGCGACAAATCAGGTGAATAAATACCGGATCGATCAGGTTTGTCAGTTATCGGCAGGCTCTGCCGTAAGTCAGAAATTTGTCGCAAAACATACGCATTTAAAGACGGTAAAGGTCTATTTTGGAAATGACTATTCCGGACAGGCAAGTGGTAAGGTCATTCTTAATATTATAGATTTGGAATCTGGAAAAAGTCTGATCAGACTTACAAAAAATATAAGTGATCTTGTTAATAACGATTATACGGAATTTAAAACGGATCTGCAGCTTACGAAAAAAAAGGAGTATAGCATACAGCTTACAACCAGTAAAGCAGAATCCGGAAAGGAACCTTTGGTTTTCCAATGGACAACAAAAGAAGTCGGGTTTAGAGGCAAATTAAAGATTAATCAGGAAGAACAGGGCAAATATTTGGTATCTAAACTATACTATCCTGTAACAATTTATCAGCAGTGGGCCGGAATTTGTATGATGATAGCAGTGGTTCTGCTTCTTTTATGGTTTGCCCTTCCGGTTCCCGAAATACTAAAAAAAGTAGTGGGACAGATTTTATTTTTTGCAGCACCAGTATTTACCTTCTGGTTTGTTGAACGCTTTACAGATAATCCGATTTTGCGGATGCGTCCGGCAGAATTCTGGTTGAACATATTAGTATATTATATGTTCTTCGGACTGCTATATCTTATTTTTAATTCAAGAAAAATATCTGTTACGGTAGGAAGTATTTTATGGTGCATTATTGGCATTGCTAATTACTACGTTTTAAGTTTTAAAGGTGCACCAATCGTTCCTTCGGATATTATGTCTGCCAGAACTGCGGCAAATGTTGCTGAAAATTACACCTACAGTATTCAGCCGATATTTGTGTGGAATGTTTTGTTCCTTCTCGTATATCTGGCTGTTTTATGGCGTTGTGCTACTCCAAAGAAAATGGGTTGGAGAAAACGGATCATTATGTTAGTAGTGATTGGACTTTTTAGTTCTATATTAGGGCATTTTGTTGTAGAACAGAAAACATTGAAAAATTTTGGAATCAAGAACAATGTGTGGGATCAGAAAAAAGGGTATGCGAAAAACGGACTGTTCTTCGGCTTTGTTTTAAATATGAACTCTCTTGTTCAGGAAAAACCTTCAGATTATTCTGTTGAAGCGGCAAAGGATATTGCAGAAAAATATGAAGAAAAATTTGCAAATGATGATTCTGATAAAAAGAAAAAGGGCCGTCTGGAAACGGCAGATGGAACAAAGCCAAACATAATCGGTATTATGAATGAGGCATTTTCTGACTTGAGCGTCATTAATGAATTCTCTACAAATAAAGATTATATGCCATATATCCATGGTTTAAAGAAAAATACGATAAAAGGGTCTTTATATATGTCTATTTTTGGATCGGGAACCTGTAATTCAGAATTTGAATTTCTTACCGGAGACAGTATATCATTTCTACAAAATGGTATTATAGCATATACACAGGTTGTAAAGGATAAACTTCCTAATATGACCTATCTTTTAAAAGATCAGGGATATAAAGGAAATCTGGCACTTCATCCATATCTTGCTTCAGGATGGAACCGTGTACAAGTTTATGATTATATGGGATTTAATCATTTTTATTCTGAGACTGATTTTAAAAATCCTAAAATGTATCGAAAATATATATCCGATGAATCTGACTTCAAAAAGATAGAAGAATTATATGCAAATCGTACTGACAAGGAAGAGCCTTTTTATCTTTTTAACGTTACGATGCAAAATCATGGTGGATTTGATAAAACCTATACAAATTTTCATAATGATATACAGATTACAGACAGTCACAAAAATGAACAGGCTGAACAATACCTTTCTCTTGTGAAAAAAACAGATGAAGCATTTAAACAATTGACAGAATATTTTTCAAAAGTGAAAGAACCAACAATCATTGTCATGTTCGGAGATCATCAGCCTGCTGTACAAAGCAGCTTTTATGACAGCCTGTTTGGGAAAAATGCAGGAAGTCTTACAAATGAAGAACTGATGAATAAATATAGAACACCATTTATTATATGGGCAAATTATGACATTAAAGAAACAACTATTGAAAAAATGAGTGCGAATTATTTAAGTTCCTATTTAATGAATGAGGCTGGTTTGGAAACAAGTCCTTATCAGAAGTTCCTTTTAAAACTTCATAAAAAACTTCCAGTTCTTACGGCAATGGGATGCTTTGATAAGAATGGAAAATATTATGAATCTGCATTAGAATCGCCTTATAGCGATATGGTAAAAGAGTATCAAATATTGCAATATAATAATTTGATCGATACAAAACATACAGTGAATTCTTTCTTTTATCTGGATGAAAAACAGAAAAAATAAGAAGGGATATAAGGCAGACTCCGTTTAAAGGTACGGAAAAGGAGGCATACATGAAAATAAGTCCGTATGTAGCAATCGTGATCGGTTCTAAAAATATGCTTATGAAAGTATATGAGATTTCTGCAACAAAAGGTATTCATACCATAGATGAACTTCGTTATGAATATGAACTTGGAAAAGAAGCCTATGTTACAAGAAAAATTACTTTTGCTCAAATCGAAGAAATATGCAATGTGTTAGAACAATTTCAACAGCGAATGAAAGAGTATGCTGTTACAGAATTTCATTGTTATGCAACGAGTGCGATTCGAAATGCGAAAAATCAGGTTTCTGTTCTTAATCAGATAAAGGTTCGTACAGGAATTGATGTAATCATGCTTAGTAATTCAGAACTCCGTTTTCTTATGTATAAAGGAATACAGGTTTTAAAGCTGGATTTTAATAAGATTATTGAAAAGAATACAGCAATTTTAGATATTGGATCAGGCAGTGTACAAATATCTTTATTTGATAAACAGGTACTCTATATGACACAAAATCTTGATATTGGTGCGGTAAAAGTACGGGAGTTTTCAGAATCTGTTGAAAACAATGTGCTTGATTATATTTCTGTATTAGAGGAATATATTCGATATGAAGTTGATATGTTTAAGAGTGGCTATCTAAAAGACAAGGATATTAAAAATGTTATTGCCATTGGAGACGAGATTAAAAATATCAATCGTCTTGTACCAGAACTTCATCTTGAAGATACGATGAGTTATGATCAGATTGAATATATTTATAAAAAAATTAAAAAAGCATCCTATCAGGATATTGCTATAAAGTATGGACTTTCAATAGAAGATGCCAAAATGGTGCTTCCATCTGTTCTCATTTACAAAATATTTTTAGAACAATCAAAAGCAGATACCATTTATATTTGTGCAACAAATCTTTGCGATGGAAGTGTAGTAGATTATGCACAGAAGACAAAAAAGATAAAGCTAAATCATGATTTTTATCACGATATCGTGGCCTCTGCCAAATATATTGGTAAGCGATATCGTTACAGTAAGGTACACGCTCAATATATTACAGAACTGGCCTTAGAGATTTTTGATAAAACAAAGAAATTTCACGGACTTTCCCAAAGAGACAGGCTTATTCTTGAAATATCAGCAATTCTTCATGATATTGGAAAGTACGTTAATTTAAATGCTCCGGGTAAAAATGGCTATCAGTTAATTATGTCTACAGAAATTATGGGACTTTCCCATCGTGAACGGGAAGAAGTTGCAAATGTAGTTCTTTATAATACACAGGAGCTGCCAGATACCGATGAACTTGATACAGTTTTCTGGCGTGAGGAATATCTTCGAATTGCCAAGCTTTCTTCTATTTTAAGAGTAGCCAATGCATTAGACAGAGGGCATAAGCAAAAATTTGAAAATTGTTCCATGGCACGAAAAGGAAAAGAGCTGATCATCACTTTAGAAACAAATCAGGATATCACCTTAGAAATTACCCGTTTTTCCAAAAAAGCAGAAACATTTAATGAATTTACCGGTATAATGCCTGTATTAAAGCAGAAAAGATCATTCTAGAGGAGGACAGAAGGATGGATAAAAGTGTATTTGACAAATCACAGAATTTTACAAATCGTGAATTGAGCTGGCTGGAATTTAATCAGCGAATACTCGGTGAAGCAAGAGACCGCAAAAATCCATTGTTTGAGCGAATGAAGTTTTTGAGCATTACTGCATCCAATTTAGATGAGTTTTTCATGGTTCGTATCGCATCTTTGAAAGATATGGTAAATGCAGGATACCAGAAGAAGGATATTGCAGGTATGACAGCTCAGGCACAGCTTGAGGCCCTGAACGAAAAAACGCATACATTTTGTGAGAAACAGTATACAACATATAATCGTTCTTTATTGCCGAAGCTTTCTGAGGCCGGGCTGGAAATCGTATCTTTTGAAAAGCTTTCTGAAAAAGAAGAAGAATTTTTAGAAGAATATTTCCATAAAAATGTATATCCGGTACTTACTCCGATGGCAATTGATTCTTCAAGACCTTTTCCGCTGATTCAAAATAAGACTTTAAATATTGCTGCCCTTATTAAACGCCGTAATAACGATAAAAAAGAAAAAAAAGAATACGATGTTGCTACCGTTCAGGTGCCTTCTGTCCTTCCAAGAGTCATCATATTGCCACAAAAAGATGAACAAAAAAGAAGATGCCGTGTTATTCTTCTTGAAAATGTTATCGAGCATTATTTGGACATTCTATTTTTAAATCATGAAATTCTGTGTTCTGCTCCATACCGTATTATGCGTAATGCGGATCTTTCTATTGATGAAGATGATGCAGAAGATTTATTAAAAGAAATTGAAAAGTCTTTAAAAATGCGTCAATGGGGAGAAGTGATCAAGTTTGAGTACGAGGAACAAATGGATAGCCGTCTCGTAAAATACTTAAAAAAACAGTTACAGGTACATCCAGGAGATATGTATGCCTGTAATGGGCCACTTGATCTGACATTTCTTATGAAATGTTATGGATTAAGTGGTTTTGATGATTTAAAAGAAGCTCCTTACATTCCACAGAAAAACAAAAATCTTCGTGCAGATAAAAATATATTTACACAAATCAGGAAGAGAGATGTATTATTACATCATCCATATGAAAGCTTTGATCCGATAGTTGCTTTTATCAAACAAGCTGCAGAGGATGAAAATGTACTTGCAATTAAACAGACGCTATATCGCGTCAGTGGACATTCTCCAATTATCGCCGCACTTGCTCAGGCTGCGGAAAATGGGAAGCAGGTAACCGTTTTAGTTGAGCTTAAGGCAAGATTTGACGAAGAAAATAATATTAACTGGGCAAAAAAATTAGAAAAAGCAGGCTGTCATGTTATCTATGGTCTGGTGGGGTTAAAAACACATTGTAAGATCGCACTTGTTGTTCGAAAAGAAGCCGATGGTATCCGGCGCTACGTTCATCTTGGAACGGGAAATTATAATGATTCCACTGCAAAGCTTTACACAGATATCGGTATGTTTACCTGTCGTGATGTCATTGGAGAAGATGCTACCGCTGTATTTAATATGTTAAGTGGCTATTCAGAACCTGCAAGCTGGAACCGCCTTATTGTTGCTCCAATCTGGATGAAAAAGCGTTTTTTAGAAATGATTCACCGCGAAACAAAAAACGCTAAAGAAGGAAAAAAAGCTAAAATTATCGCAAAATGTAACTCCCTTTGTGATCGAAAGATTATTCTCGCATTATATGAAGCCTCCTGTGCCGGAGTAGAAATTGAGCTGATCATTCGGGGAATCTGTTGCCTTGTGGCGGGTAAGCCAGGAGTCAGCGAAAATATTCATGTACGTTCTATAGTAGGCACGTTTCTGGAACATGCAAGAATTTTCTATTTTTATAATGACGGTCATGAGGAAATTTATATGGGAAGTGCAGACTGGATGCCACGAAATCTTGATCGACGGGTAGAAATCGTTTTTCCGGTTGAGGCAGAAGATCTAAAAGAAAAAGCAAAACATATTTTAGATGTTCAACTTCGGGACACATTAAAAGCACATCGGCTTTTAGAAGACGGAACCTATCAGAAAATAGACCGTAGAGGAAAGGAAGCAATCGAGGCACAGAAAACTTTCTGTGAAGAAGCGATTGCTGCTGCGAGCGAGCCAAGAAAAAGGGTGCAAAAAAAAAGGACATTTGATCCTCGTTTTTCACCACAGGAGGAAGAATGAGAAAATATAGAATAATCACAATATTACTATGCTTTTCTCTGGTTATGGGATTACTTACCGGTTGTAGTTCTCATAAAAAAAAGGAAAAAGCAGAGAAAGCTACTTCTGCTTCAAAAAATTCCGGAGAATTTGATGATATTACATTGGAAGGAATGGTGTCTGATGTTCTTTCTGGCATGACACTAAAAGAAAAAATTGGTCAAATGTTTATTGTCTGTACAGATTCTCTTGATTTTGATGCAGAAACCGAAGTCACAGAAACAATGGAACAGAAATTAAAAGAATATAAACCAGGTGGTGTTATCTTCTTTTCTTACAATATAAAAACCAGGGAACAAGTAAAAAACATGATTGCAGAAATAGGGAAAACAACCGAACTCCCTTTATTTATTTCCGTAGATGAAGAGGGAGGAAGTGTAGCAAGAATTGCAAATTCTAAAAATATGCATACAACAAAGTTCCCTGCAATGGCGGAAATAGGGAAAACCGGGGATAGTAAAAATGCTTACAATGTAGGCGAAACCATTGGAAAAGAAATTCATGAACTGGGATTTAATCTGGATTTCGCACCAGTTGCTGATATTAATACGAATTCTGAAAACACTGAGATAGGAAACAGAAGCTTTAGCTCTGAACCGAAAACAGTAGCACATATGGTTGCACAGGAAGTAAAGGGTCTACAGTCACAGGGTGTAAGTGCTACATTGAAGCATTTTCCGGGACAGGGACAATGTGGAGAAGATACGCATAAAGGGTATGTTGAGCTGGATGCAACAATTGACCGATTGCGTGAGGTAGAATTTCTTCCGTTTAAAGCAGGAATCGCAGCGGATTCTGATATGGTTATGATGTCTCATGTGGCAGTGAGTCAGATTACAGGAAAAGAAACACCGGCATCTCTGACAAAACTTATGGTAAATGATATTTTAAGAGAAGAATTACAGTTTAATAATGTAATTATTACAGATGCGATGAATATGAAGGTTATTACAAAGTTCTACGATGCGGATCAGGCAGCCGTCATGGCTGTTGAGGCAGGAAATGACATGATTTTAATGCCGGATAATTTTGAACTGGCTTTTGAAGGGTTACTTGAAGCGGTAAAAGATGGTACCATTTCCGAAAATCAGATTGATGAAGCCGTGGGACGAATACTTACCGTAAAAATCCGTCGGGGGATTATTCCAAAAGATTCTAAATTGTTTCGACAGAATGCAGGAAAGTAATCTGTCATATTCATAAAAAATACTATGTAAAATATACATAAAATTTGTGAATGGTTCTGAAATCTGAGAAATGGCTTGTATAGACACTTATTTTATGTTAGTATACAATCGTTTTAATATGCTAATTAAATATATTTACTAATGAAATTATGGAGGAAGAAAATGGCGTTTGATATGGAAGAACAGTTTTCTGAAGAGTGTGTGGATTCTGGAATTCACGAAGAATGCGGAGTGTTTGGAGCATATGATTTCGACGGGAATGACATTGCTTCAACAGTGTATTATGGGTTGTTTGCTCTGCAGCACAGAGGACAGGAAAGCTGTGGTATTGCAGTTTCGGATACCAACGGTCCTAAAAAGAACATTCAGGTTCATAAAGGAATGGGACTTGTCAACGAGGTTTTTAACAGTGAGAACCTTGAGAAGTTAAAGGGAAATATCAGTGTGGGTCATGTCAGATATTCAACGGCTGGCTCAAGTACAAGAGAAAATGCACAGCCATTAGTACTGAATTATTATAAAGGTACATTGGCACTTGCACATAACGGTAATCTGGTGAATGCTCTTGAACTTCGTAAAGAGCTTGAGAGAACAGGTGCTATTTTTCAGACTACTATTGATTCTGAAGTAATTGCCTACCATGTTGCAAAAGAAAGAATTTTTGCAGCAACAGCCGAGGAAGCAGTACTGGCAGCAATGCGTAAGTTAAAAGGAGCATATTCCCTTATTGTAATGAGTCCGAGAAAGCTGATCGGGGCAAGAGATCCATTTGGCTTCCGTCCTCTTTGCATCGGAAAAAGAGATAATACATATTTCCTTACTTCAGAGACTTGTGCTCTTGATACAGTTGGTGCAGAATTTGTAAGAGATGTAGAACCTGGAGAAGTTGTCACTCTGACTCCAAAGGGAATTGAATCAAATAAAGAACTTTGTTTTAAGGATCCTTCTAAACAGGCAAGATGTATTTTTGAATACATTTATTTTGCAAGACCGGATGCGGTAATCGATGGTGTTGGTGTTTATGCCAGTCGTATTAAGGCCGGAAAATTTCTTGCGATGGATTCACCTGTTGATGCAGACATGGTTGTTGGGGTTCCGGAATCAGGAAATCCGGCAGCACAGGGATATGCTATGGAATCAGGAATCCCTTACGGAACAGCCTTTATTAAGAACTCTTATGTCGGAAGAACCTTTATTAAGCCAAAGCAGAGTATGCGTGAAAGCAGTGTGCAGGTAAAGTTAAACGTATTAAAAGATGCAGTCAAAGGAAAGCGAATCGTTATGATTGATGACTCTATTGTACGTGGAACAACCTGTCGACGAATTGTTCGTATGTTAAAGGATGCCGGAGCAAAAGAAGTCCATGTAAGGATTAGTTCTCCTCCATTTTTACATCCTTGTTACTTTGGAACAGATATTCCATCAGAAGATCAGCTCGTCGCATATGGTAAGACTCTGGATGAAATCTGCGAAAGTATAGAAGCGGATACATTAGCTTATCTTCATATGGATCGTTTAAAAGAGTTGAATGACGGATTACCATATTGTGATGCCTGCTTCAGTGGAAACTATCCAATAGAGCCACCGACACAGGATATCCGAGGTGAACAGGGCTAAAATAGTGGATATAAAAAATATAAACAAAGCAATAATAAACAAGTTACCATAGGAGGTATAAACAATGTACGATAAATATCAGAGTCCTCTCTCAGAAAGATATGCAAGTAAAGAAATGCAGTATATTTTCTCTCCGGACAAGAAGTTTAAAACATGGAGAAAGCTTTGGATCGCACTGGCAGAAACAGAATACGAATTAGGTCTTTCCAGTGTAACAAAAGAACAGATTGAGGAATTAAAAGAACATGCGGATGACATTAACTTTGATGTTGCTAAAGCAAGAGAAAAGGAAGTACGCCACGATGTTATGTCCCATGTGTATGCATATGGTGTACAATGTCCAACTGCAAAAGGAATCATTCATTTAGGTGCAACCTCCTGTTATGTAGGTGATAATACCGATATTATTATTATGACAGAGGCTCTGAAATTAGTAAGAAGCAAGTTAATCAATGTAATTGCAGAGCTTTCCGGATTTGCCATGAAATACAAAGATCTTCCTACACTTGCCTTCACACATTTCCAGCCGGCACAGCCAACTACTGTTGGTAAGAGAGCAACTCTGTGGTTACATGATCTTATGCTTGATTTAGAAGACTTAGATTATGTTATCAGTACAATGAAGCTTTTAGGTTCTAAAGGAACTACCGGAACACAGGCAAGTTTCTTAGAGCTGTTTAACGGTGATCATGAAACAATCCGTAAAATTGATGGAAAGATTGCAGAAAAAATGGGATTTACTTCCTGTTATCCAGTTTCCGGACAGACTTATTCCCGTAAGATTGACAGTCGTGTATTAAATGTACTTTCCGGAATCGCACAGTCTGCTCATAAATTCTCTAATGATATTCGTCTCTTACAGCATTTAAAAGAGATTGAAGAACCATTTGAAAAACATCAGATCGGTTCCTCTGCAATGGCATATAAAAGAAATCCTATGAGAAGTGAAAGAATGGCTTCTTTGGCAGACTATGTAATGTCTGATGCAATGAATCCTGCGTTAGTAGCATCAACACAGTGGTTTGAAAGAACACTGGATGATTCTGCAAATAAACGTCTTTCTATACCGGAAGGATTTTTGGCAATTGACGGTATTTTAGATCTCTATCTTAATGTTGTAGACGGTCTGGTAGTATATCCAAAGGTAATTGAAGCACGCCTTATGAAAGAACTTCCATTTATGGCAACAGAAAATATTATGATGGATGCAGTAAAAGCCGGTGGGGATCGTCAGGAGCTTCATGAAAGAATCCGTCAGCATTCTATGGCAGCAGGACGTGTTGTAAAAGAAGAAGGAAAAGATAATGATCTTCTTGAAAGAATTGCCGCAGACCCAGCATTCGGAATGACAATGGAGCAGCTTCAGACAATTATGAAACCAGAAAATTTTGTTGGAAGATCTCCAGAACAAACAGAAGAGTTTATCAATGAATACGTTAAGCCAATGCTCGCTGAGAATAAAGAACTTCTCGGAATGAAAGCAGAGATTAATGTATAATATATAAAAACTTCGGATTGACATGCTACAAAGAAATCCGTATAATACTAAGGGTTATCGACCACGATAACCCTTAAGTTATGTATATGCAATAATGCCTCGGCATGCAATAAAAACAGGAGAAGGAATAACTGGTGGATTTGGAAAGGTGGTTGTCAGTTGAGTAGCAAAGATACAAAAGAAACAAACGTACTTGCACAAGCATCCATATTGATGGTTGCAGGTATAGTAACAAGAATTATAGGAGTATTATATCGTAGTCCCGTAACAAGCATCATAGGTGATGAGGGTAATGGATATTACAGCATTGCCGTAAATATTTATACAATGATATTATTAGTATCGTCATACAGTATTCCAATGGCGGTTTCAAAAGTTGTTTCAGCAAAAATGGCAGTTCATCAATACAAAAATGCACATAAGGTATTTAAATGTGCACTTATGTATGTTCTTGTAATAGGCGGTATTGCCAGTCTGATTACGTTCTTTGGGGCATCTGTTTTAATTCCCTCAAATCAGCCTAAGGCAATTCCTGTCCTTCGAATTTTAGCTCCAACTATCTTTTTCTCTGGTTTTCTTGGAGTTTTTCGAGGATATTTTCAAGCACACGGAACAATGATTCCAACTTCACTTTCTCAAATTATCGAACAGGTTGCAAATGCCATAATAAGTATTGGTGCAGCACTGTTTTTCATTCATGCATTTGCAGGCGGGGATGCAGATAAAATTCCTGTATTTGGTGCTATGGGAAGTGCTGCTGGTATTGGTGCAGGAGTAGTAACTGGTTTATTGTTTATGCTGTTTATTTATTCCTGCAATAAAAAATATTTTAAAAGGGAACTTCAAAAGGATGATTCAGGTGTTGACAGTTCTTATAGAGACATTTTCAAAATTATCTTTATGATGGTCACTCCGGTAATATTAAGTACCTTTGTATATAATATCAGTACAGTAGTAGATCAGACTTTATTTATGGATGTTATGGGATTTAAAAGAATGAGTTCCGAGACTGCTGCCTCATTGTATGGTGTTTTTTCAGGAAAATACTGGGTTCTCATTAATGTTCCTATTGCACTTGCCAATTCTATGTCTACAGCAATGATTCCTGCGATTTCCGGCAGTTACGAGAAGAAAAATTATAAAAAATGCAGGTTACATGTAAAAGAAGCAATTCATTTTACAATGGTTATCAGTATTCCGGCAGCAATTGGAATGGGAGCACTTGCGTATCCAATCATGGAAGTGCTGTTTCCACAAAGAGCAACCATTGATCTTGCTGTAAGTATTTTACGTGCCGGTTGCATCAGTATTATATTCTATGCATTGTCTACCGTAAGTAATGGTGTTTTACAGGGAATAGGAAAGGTAAATATTCCTCTTCGTAATGCGGCTGTATCTCTTGTACTACACGTTATAGCACTTACGCCGTTATTATATTTCACTAATTTGAATTTATATGCCCTTGTATTTGCGACAATGCTATACGCATTTCTTATGTGTTTACTGAATAATTTAAGTGTCCGCAAATATCTGGGTTATCATCAGGAAATCAAAAAGACATTTTTTATTCCTCTAATATCTTCACTGATTATGGGAATTTTCTGTTATGTATTTTATCAGGGAATTTATTTGATTTTATCAGGAATATTAGGCAGCTTTATTCATTTGAGAATTTTAGTATTTGTCTGTCTTATGATTTCTGTCGCATTTGCAGTTATAGTATATTTTGTACTTGTATTAAAATTAAAAGGAATTACAGAAACGGAACTTCGCAATTTTCCAAAAGGAAATATGCTTGTTAAAATGGCAAAGAAAAGTAAGTTATTATGATTATTCTTTACTTATAAAGGAAAGTAAGTTATAATTAGGATGTTTGGGTGTAGGGACAAGCCACACCCACAAAAATAGTAAGTTTTAAGCTAGGAGGAATGAACTCATGGTAAAAGCAATTGTAGGCGCAAACTGGGGAGATGAAGGTAAAGGTAAGATTACCGATATGCTCGCACAGGATTCTGATATTATTGTTCGTTTTCAGGGTGGTGCCAATGCAGGCCATACAATTATAAATGATTATGGAAAGTTTGCACTTCATACATTGCCATCAGGTATTTTTTATGATCATACAACAAGTATTATCGGTAATGGAGTAGCCTTAAACATACCTGTACTTTTTAACGAATTAAACGAAATAACTTCCAAAGGAGTACCTGCACCTAAGATTTTAATTTCTGACCGTGCACAGATTGTAATGCCTTATCATATTCTTTTTGATGAATATGAAGAAGAACGTTTAGCCGGAAAGTCTTTCGGTTCTACTAAGTCTGGTATTGCTCCATTTTATTCTGATAAGTATGCTAAAATTGGTTTTCAGGTAAGCGAATTATTTGAAGACGAAGCAGAACTTAAAGAAAAGATTGAGCGTGTGATCGTACAGAAGAATATTTTATTAGAGCATCTTTATCATAAACCATTAATTGATACCGATGAACTGTATAATACATTAATGGAATACAAAGAGATGATCGCTCCTTATGTATGTAACGTATCTGCTTACTTAGATAAGGCAATCAAAGAAGGAAAGAATATTTTATTAGAAGGACAGTTAGGAACATTAAAAGATCCTGATCACGGAATTTACCCAATGGTAACATCCTCTTCTACATTAGCAGCATATGGAGCAATCGGTGCCGGTATCCCTCCATATGAGATCAAAAAAGTAGTCACTGTATGTAAAGCATACAGCAGTGCCGTAGGAGCAGGTGCATTCGTAAGTGAAATCTTTGGTGACGAAGCACAGGAACTTCGTGTTCGTGGTGGTGATGGTGGAGAATTTGGAGCTACAACCGGAAGACCAAGAAGAATGGGTTGGTTTGACTGTGTTGCTTCTAAGTACGGATGCCGTCTTCAGGGAACAACAGATGTTGCATTTACAGTAGTCGATGTACTTGGATATCTCGATGAGATTCCTGTATGTACAGGTTATGAAATTGATGGGGAAGTAACAACAGAATTCCCTGTAACAAATCAGTTAGAAAAGGCAAAGCCTGTATTAGAGGTACTTCCGGGATGGAAATGCGATATTCGTGGAATTAAGAAATATGAAGACTTACCGGAGAATTGTCGTAAATATATTGAATTCGTAGAAGAACACATTGGTTATCCAATCACCATGGTTTCAAACGGTCCGGGAAGAGATGACATCATCTACCGTGGATTTGAGAAATAATACGGATACCAAAGGAGGTAATTCATGAAGATCCTGACAATTGCAATTCCAAGTTACAATTCTATGGATTATATGAGAAACTGTATTGAAAGTCTTCTTCTGGGTGGAGAAGATGTGGAAATATTGATTGTTGATGATGGTTCAAAAGATGATACTCCTGCAATTGCGGATGAATACCAGGCAAAATATCCTGGTATCGTCCGTGCAATTCATCAGGAAAATGGTGGTCATGGCGAGGCGGTGAATGCCGGACTTCGAAATGCAACCGGTTTCTTTTATAAAGTAGTAGATAGCGATGATTGGGTAGATGGGGAATCTTATCAGAAGATACTTGCTTTTTTAAAAGAGGCGGTAACGGAAGAGGAACCGCTTGATATGCTCCTTTCTAATTATGTATATGAAAAGGTTGGAGCTAAACATAAGAAAGTGATTCAATATCATTCTATCTTGCCAGAGAATCGTTATTTTGGATGGGATGAGATTGGACATTTTCATGCCAGTCAGAATATTTTAATGCATTCGGTAATTTACCGCACAGAACTGCTTCGGAGTTTTCATTTTGAATTACCAAAACATACATTTTATGTAGATAATATTTTTGTGTATTGGCCATTGCCATATGTAAAAAAGATGTATTATCTTGATGTGGATTTTTATCGATATTTTATTGGTCGTGATGATCAGTCTGTCAATGAAACTGTTATGATTTCAAGAATAGATCAGCAGATTCGAGTGAATAAAATTATGATAGATCTTTACGCAAAGCATGAAACGACCCTTTCCTGCCCACAGCTTAAAGAATATATGCTTCATTATCTTGAAACGATTCAGATGGTAACTTCTGTACTTTTGATGAAGATGAATACACCGGAATCAGAAAAGCTAAGAGATGATTTATGGCATTATCTTGAGGAAAAAACACCAGCAGGTTATAAAGCACTGAAAAGTTCAGTTCTTGGAAAGTTTTCTAAGTCCCACAATAAGCTAAGTCATAAGCTCACAATGGGAGGGTATAAGATTGCTCAAAAATGGATCGGATTTAACTAAAAAGTCGTATAAGAATGATGTTTTTCTGATTTTATTTTTCCTGATCATTGGACTGGTAACCTTTTCTTTTATGCAGCTACATGGCAAAAGTGGAGCTTTGGTAAGGGTTCGTGTGAATAATAAAGAATTTGGAAGTTATTCTTTAAATAAAAATCAGACGATTCGTATTAGAGAAGATGACTGGGAGAATATTCTTGAAATAAAGAATGGGAAAGCCAGTATGGTCAAAGCCGACTGTCCAGATAAGATTTGTGTAAATCATGCTGCAATCAGTAAAAAGGGTGAGACCATTGTATGTCTTCCACATAAGGTCGTTATTGAAGTCATAGATCAGGACGGAATAAAGAAAGAAGACTCGATAGATATTATCAGCAAGTAGTTAAAAATGATATAATTTATTATTTAACAATAATATAGTGTATTGAATACAATATTGTTCTATTTCAAATACAGTATTGTAAAACTAAACAAAATACTACTCGAATAATCGTATAAAAGCGAATTTTGTTTGTGTATATTAGGATAAATGACAAAGTTATCAATCGTTAAAAATGTGACGATTCTTGATTTTGTCATTTTTTTCTTATATTATATAGAATGAATTTTATATCAAATTTGAAATGCTTTTGTAAGAATCTATGCGAAAACTTACGATATTGTGCATGAACTATTTGATTTAAAAAATTTTAGAAAGAAGGTAAAAAAATGGGACTACTAACATTTAAAGGTGGCCTTCATCCGTATGATGGTAAAGAGTTAAGTAAAGATAAACCAATTACTGAATATTTACCACAGGGAGAGCTGGTATACCCTTTAAGTCAGCACATTGGTGCTCCTGCCGTTGCCTGTGTAAAAAAAGGTGACAGAGTATTAGTCGGTCAGAAAATTGCGGAGGCTGGAGGATTTGTTTCTGCCAACATTTATAGCTCTGTTTCTGGAACGGTAAAGAAGATTGAACCAAGAATGACAGTTTCTGGTAACAAAGTGAACTCTATTGTTATAGAGAACGATGGAGAATATGAGGCTGTTTCTTTTCAACCAGTAACAGAAAAAACAAACGAAGCGATTATCAACGCTGTAAAAGAAGCAGGTATTGTCGGACTTGGCGGTGCCGGTTTTCCTACGCATGTAAAGCTGTCTCCAAAGGAACCGGAGAAAATCGATACGATCATTATTAATGCTGCAGAATGTGAGCCTTATATCACAGCAGATTATCGTTGTATGATGGAAATTCCTGAACAGCTTATCTCTGGTCTTAATATTATGCTTTCCTTATTCCCTAAGGCAAAGGGTGTGATTGGAATTGAAGATAATAAGCCAGAAGCGATTGCTAAGTTGACAGAAATGTGTAAAAGCGAGAGCCGTATTGAAGTGGCTGCATTAAAGACAAAGTACCCACAGGGTGCAGAGCGTTCTTTAATCTTTGCTGTAACAGGTCGTGCGATCAATTCTTCCATGCTTCCGGCAGATGCAGGATGCATTGTGGATAATGTTGCAACAGCTATTGCAATTCATGAAGCAATTACTCTCGGCAAACCACTTTATGAGAGAGTAGTAACCGTAACAGGAGATGCCATTAAAAATCCTGGTAACTTCAAGGTGAAAAATGGAACAAATGCTGCAGAATTAGTAGAAGCGGCAGGCGGATTTAAGACTCAGCCTGAAAAAGTAATTTCTGGTGGACCTATGATGGGTATGGCTTTATCTACATTAGATGTTCCTTGTGCTAAGACATTCTCTTCTCTTTTATGCTTTACAAAAGATGAAGTAGCTGCCTGTGAACCAAGTAACTGTATCCGTTGTGGACGCTGTATTTCCGTATGTCCTGCTGGTCTGATGCCTACAAAGCTTTCAGAAATCGCAGATCATGGTGATTTCGCATTATTTGATGAATTAAACGGATGTGAATGTGTTGAGTGTGGATGTTGTTCTTACATCTGCCCGGCAAAGAGAAGATTAACCCAGTCTATGAAGACCGGTCGTCGTGAGGCGATGGCTCTTCGCAGAAAGAAGAAATAACATAAGGAGAGGTGAAAAAATGAACGAACAATTATATAACGTATCAGCCAATCCTCATGTAAGGGATAAGGCTTCTACACATAGCATTATGCTTGATGTAATTATCGCCCTTCTTCCAGCAACATTATTTGGTTTCTGGAACTTTGGAGTAAAGGCGATCATTAATACAGTAATCTGTATTGCTGTCTGTGTTCTTGCAGAATATGTATGGCAGCGCTGTATGCATCAAAAGATTACAATTAAAGACTGCAGTGCAGCACTTACCGGTTTATTATTAGCATTAAACCTTCCACCGGAAGTACCATTCTGGATTCCTGTTATCGGTGGCTTATTTGCAATCATCGTTGTAAAACAGCTTTTTGGTGGATTAGGCCAGAACTTTATGAACCCTGCACTTGGAGCACGTTGTTTCTTATTAATTTCTTTTGCAGGAATTATGACAAACTTTTCCTATAACGGATTTGGTGGAAGCTTTGATGCGACAACAAGTGCAACTCCTCTTGCTGCATTAAAGGCAGGAGAAGTTGTAAACTTAAAGGCAATGTTCCTCGGTAACACTGCTGGTACAATTGGTGAAACATCTGCACTTTTACTGATCGTTGGTGGTGTATACTTAATTGCAAAGAAGATCATCAGTTGGAGAATTCCAGTATGCTATATCGTTACACTTGGTCTTTTTGTTCTCCTTTTCGGTGGACATGGATTTGATATGACATATCTTGCAGAACAGTTATGTGGTGGTGGATTAATGCTTGGTGCGTTCTTCATGGCTACAGACTACGTTACATCTCCAATTACACCAAAGGGACAGATTGTATTTGGTATCTTACTTGGTATCCTGACAGGAATCTTCCGTTTATTCGGTGGTTCTGCAGAGGGAGTTTCCTATGCGATTATCTTCTGTAACCTGTTAGTACCATTAATTGAAAGAGTTACAACTCCTACCGCATTTGGAAAAGGAGGTAAGAAATAATGAATTCTTTAATAAAAGATGCTTTAAAACTCGTTATTATTACTGTTGTTGCAGGTCTTGTTCTTGGTGCAGTATATGGAATCACAAAGAAGCCTATCGCTGATCAGGAAGCAAAGGCACAGATGGAAGCATATAAGGCTGTATTTCCAAAAGCAAGTGATTTCAAGGATGTTGACGGATTCTCTGAGGAAGCCGCATCTAAAGTAATCGCAGCAAATAAAAATCCAATTGATGGACACGACAGTGATGTAATTTCTTCCGCAGTAGAAGCAGTTGATGCTTCCGGAGAAGCACTTGGTTATATCTTCAATATTACAACTTCTAAAGGATATGGTGGAGATATTCAGCTTACGGTTGGTATTCAGTCTGATGGTACAGTAAGCGGATATTCTGTACTCTCTATCAGTGAGACAGCCGGTCTTGGTATGAAAGCTAAAGATGACCCAAGCTGGGGAAAACAGTTCGCCGGTAAAAAAGTAGAATCTTTCTCCGTTGTAAAAGATGGTTCCGGTTCAGGAGACGATGCAAAGATTGATGCCATTTCCGGTGCAACAATCACAAGTAAAGCCGTTACTGGTGCTATGAATAGCTGTCTTGCTTATTTCCAGTCAATAGAAGGAGGTAACTAAGATGAAAAATAATAGTGCTTTAGAAAGACTTTATAATGGTATTATCAAAGAGAATCCTACCTTAGTTCTTATCTTAGGTATGTGTCCTACTCTTGCGGTAACAACATCTGCAATCAATGGTGCAGGTATGGGACTTTCTACAACTGTAGTATTAATGTTCTCTAATATGATCATCTCTATTCTCCGTAATTTTATTCCGGATAGAGTTCGTATCCCTGGATATATTGTAATTATTGCATCCTTAGTTACAGTAGTGCAGTTCCTTTTACAAGGTTATGTACCGGCATTAAACGATGCTCTTGGTGTATATATTCCATTGATCGTAGTTAACTGTATTATTTTAGGTCGTGCAGAATCTTACGCAAGTAAGAATGGTCCGGTTTCCTCTTTCTTTGATGGACTTGGAATGGGACTTGGATTTACAGTATCCCTTACTATTTTAGGTGCTTTCCGTGAATTACTTGGTGCGGGAACAATTTTTGGAAAGACTGTTTTAGCAGAATCTTTCTATACACCAATTACTATTTTCATTCTTGCACCTGGTGCCTTCTTTGTACTTGCCTGCTTAGTAGCTGCAAGAAACAAGATCATGAACCGTAAAGTAAAGAATGGTGAAATGGAAGAGATACCAGCAGGTTGTGGCGACTGCTCTTCCTGTGGTAACTCCTGCTGTTCTAGTAAAAGTTTCTTTGATATGTCTGTAGACAATAAAAAAGAAGAAACAAAAACAGCTTCTGATGAGAATACAGAGAATAAATAGAAAGGGGAAGGATTATGAAAGAATTAATATTATTAATTATCAGTGCTGCTATTGTTAATAACGTAGTTCTGAGTCAGTTTTTAGGATTATGTCCTTTCCTCGGAGTATCAAAAAAGGTAGAGACTGCCGGTGGAATGGGAGCTGCTGTAATTTTTGTTATTACGATCGCTTCTTTAGTGACATCATTAATTTACAAGTTTATTCTTGCACCACTTGATTTAACTTACTTACAGACTATCGTATTTATCCTTGTTATTGCTGCTCTCGTACAGTTTGTAGAGATGTTCTTAAAGAAATCCATGCCTGCATTGTATGAATCTTTAGGAGTATACCTTCCACTGATCACAACAAACTGTGCTGTGCTTGGTGTAGCTTTAAATTCTGTACAGTATGGATATAATATTTTACAGTCTGTTATTTATGGTTTTGGTATTTCTGTCGGATTTACAATTGCTATTGTTATTCTGGCCGGAATTCGTGAAAAAATGGAATACAACGACATTCCAGAGTCCTGGCAGGGAATGCCAATCGTAATGGTAACAGCCGGACTTATGTCTATTGCATTCTTTGGTTTTTCAGGAATCATTTAATTAGGAGGGAAAGAAAATGAGTATAAGTGGAATTATCCTTGCGGCAGTAGTTGTCGGTGGAACCGGACTTGTTATTTCCGTTCTTCTTGGTATTGCTTCCGAGAAATTTAAAGTGCCGGTAGACGAAAAAGAAGTTGCTGTAAGAGAATGTCTTCCAGGTAACAACTGTGGTGGTTGTGGATTTGCCGGATGTGATGCACTCGCTAAGGCAATTGCGGCCGGAGAAGCTCCTGTTGGTGCCTGTCCTGTAGGTGGACAGCCAGTAGCAGATAAAATCGCTTCTATTATGGGAGTAGAAGCTGCAGCAGGAGAAAAACAGGTTGCATTTGTAAAATGTGCAGGAACTTGTGATAAAGCAAAATCAAAATACAAATATGCTGGTAATGAAGACTGCGTTTCTGCTATGAGTGTACCTGGTGGTGGACCAAAAGCCTGCAGTTTTGGATGTACTGGCTTTGGAAGCTGTGTAAAAGCTTGTGACTTTGATGCCATTCATGTAATTAACGGTGTTGCAGTCGTAGATAAAGAAAAATGTGTTGCCTGCGGTAAATGTGTGGCAACCTGTCCGAAGTCTTTAATTGAGCTTGTTCCATATGCAGCTCCTCATAAAGTACAGTGTAGTTCCAAAGAATTTGGTAAAGCAGTAAAAGAAGTATGTTCTGCAGGTTGTATCGGCTGTAAGATGTGTACTCGTGTCTGCGAGGCAGATGCGATTACTGTTGAAAATAATATCGCTAAAATTGATTACAGCAAATGTACCGGTTGTGGAAAATGTGCAGAGAAATGCCCTGCCAAAATTATTCTTTAACAAGTTAAGTAGAACTATCTTTCCTCTAAGTATAAAGAGGAATTACTAAAATCTATTACACATCTGATATAAAAATGTTGTATATAGCATAGTATTAACTGTAAGAAATTTAATAAAAACGAAAGAAAAGGTGATTTCTTGTAACGAAAATGCAAGGGAAATCGCCTTTCTTTTTTCACATTTATCCTGTATAGTAGTTGAGAAAAAAGAATCTGTAGTATACAGAGAGGACGGGAGGCTTTTGTATGGCTTATCAAAAGTTTACAGGAACATATCAAAGTTCCGATCGTATAAATAGAATACATTACTATATTTATGAACCGGAAACCGATTTAAGGGCAATCATACAGCTTGTTCATGATTTTGGAGATTCCATAGAAAGGAATGAAAACCTGATTCGTTTTTTTACAGATCACGGCATAATGGTATGCGGATGTGACCATATTGGTCATGGTCGTTCTTCTGTAAAAAAAGACTATGGCTATTTTGGTGAAAAAAATGGCTGGAGTTATTTGATAAAGAATACAAAAAAATTAACACATTACATGAAGAAAGAATATCCTGATATCCCATATTTTATATATGGACACGGAATGGGATCACTTATTGTACGAATGGAATGTATTCATGAAAAAAATATTAATGGCATAATACTTTCAGGAACAATGGGAAAACAAAAATATTGTCGAAGAAATTTATTATTCGCTGCACTTTTAAAAAGAATTCAGGGAGCTGCACATAGAAGTAGCTACTTGCAAAAAAATATGGAAAAGCATCTAAATCGTCATTTTTTTAAAGAACATGATATTTATTCCTGGGTTGCGGTAGCCAAAGAAGCAAGAAAAGAATATTCCCGCATATATTCTGAGCACATTCCGATTACTGTAGCGGCATATGAAGATATTTTAAAAATGCTTGCATTGGTATCCACTAAGAAATGGTACCATTCTGTTAATGTAGATATTCCTATTATGCTTATTGGAGGAAGAGAAGATCCTATAGGTAATTTCGGAAAAGGTGTAGAAGAAGTGCATCGTCGATTAGAGGATAGCTGTCATCGTGTTGAATTACATTTATATGACAAAATGCGTCATAATATCTGTGATGAAGAAAGAAGAAACGATGTCTATACAGATATACTTCAATGGATGAAGCTATATATTAATGAGCCAGATGAATTCTAATTAAAATTTATGATTTTTTATCTCACAATAATTTAATGAATAGTATTATTTTAAGAAAGCCCGCATAAATTAAAAAAAAGGGCTTTTTTATGCGTTTCTGGGAACTTGGGAATAAAGATGTTATCAATTGCAAAAATGGACATCGTTTAGGTCATGTAGGAGATTTGGAAATTGACGTATTCAAGTTTTGTATTACTGCTATCTATATTCCTGCAGGAAGCAAATATTGTGGCTGTCTTGGAAAGAAATCAGAGTATCGCATTCCTGTAGGTACAATTATACGAATAGGAGTAGATAGCATACTTGTGGATATCGATGAGAAAAAATGTCTTGTAAAATAGCAGTTTTTCTGTTATAATAACCGGCACGATAAACCTTGAACGTAGTAGTATAGGAATACTGGAGGATAAGATATGAAGTGCCCTTTTTGTGGATTGGATAATACCCGTGTAATTGATTCAAGACCTGCAGATGATAATTCATCCATACGACGGCGAAGACTTTGTGATGAATGCGGAAAGCGATTTACTACTTATGAGCGAATCGAGATTATACCGCTTACCGTCATCAAAAAAGATAAAACGAGAGAACCTTATGACCGTTCTAAGATGATGTCAGGGATTTTACGTGCCTGTCATAAACGTCCGGTTTCTGTTGAACAGATTGAACAGATGGTCAATAAAATAGAAAACGAACTTTTTAATTTAGAATATAAAGAAATTGAAAGTAAGCAGATTGGTGAAGTTGTCATGGAACAGCTCAAGTCTTTAGAGCAGGTAGCGTATGTAAGATTTGCTTCTGTTTACCGTGAATTTAAAGATGTAGAAACTTTCATGAATGAACTTAAAAAAATGCTGGATAGCGGAGAAGCCATACAGAAAAATAATAATATAAATCATTAAAAAAACATTATATTGCAGATATACCCTATATGCATTTTGCGATTATATCTGCAATATAATGTTTTTTATTTTTCTCTTTTAAAATAGTTATTGCATCTTTTGGAAAAATATGTTATAAAATAATAGATTTACATTATAATGCATTAAAGTAAATGTTTTAAAGGAGGTGCAGATATGGTTGCAGAAGTTTTCAGTGGAATGATACAGGGAATTGAAGGACAGATTATACAAATTCAAGTAGATATTAGTAATGGGCTCCCCAATTTTTATATGATTGGCTATCTATCGAATGAAGTAAAAGAAGCAAGAGAACGTGTACGTACTGCTTTGAACAATATGGACATTCTTCTCCCACCAAAGAGAATTTCTGTAAATTTTGCACCTGCGGATTTTCGTAAATATGGAACCTTTTTTGATCTGGGAGTTGCAGTGGCAATTCTTCTTGCTATGAAGCTGATACCAGATACTTATGTTAAAAATACGCTGTTTATCGGTGAATTATCTTTAAACGGTCAGATTTGTCCGGTTTCCGGAGTTTTGCCAATTACCGTCGCAGGAATGAAAAAAGGAATTACTCACTGTATTGTTGCAAATGAGAATGTAGCAGAAGCAGCATATGTAGAACAAATTCAGGCCACAGGCTTTGATAATCTCAAAGACTTGTATTCTTACTTAAAACATGGCTATGTAATAGATATAGATTCTGGCGAGATCATAGAAACACAAGCTTCAAAAAGTAACTCCCGTAAAAGAAACGATACCCAACAGAAACAGATTTTTGAAGTAAATAATGAATCAAAATGCAAACCATCCATACAACAACTTGGTGAATTCTCATCGGAATTTACAAAAATAACCGATTTTTCGGAAGTAAAAGGACAGGTTATGGCAAAAAGAGCGATGGAAATTGCAGCAGCAGGATATCATAATCTAATATTAGGTGGTCCCCCAGGGGTAGGTAAGTCTATGTTAGCCTCTTGTATTTCAGGAATTATGCCTCAAATGACGCAGGAAGAGATGATAGATACAACTATCATTTACAGCTCCAAAGGATTATTGAAAAACAGATTTGCTTTGATAACCAAAAGACCCTTTCGTGCTCCTTCTCTTGCAGTAACACAGGCAGGAATGTTTGGCGGCGGTACCCTCCCAAAACCAGGTGAAATTTCTCTGGCACATCATGGTGTCTTATTTTTAGATGAATTTCCAGAATATAATCGAGACATAATCGAGATGTTCCGCATTCCACTCGAAAAACATGAAATTACTATTGTAAGAAAAGAACATACTTTAATATTTCCTGCTGATTTTCTATTTATTGGGGCATTGAATTCCTGCCCTTGCGGATATTATCCTATGGAAAAATGTCACTGTACACATAAACAGATTATAAAATATCAGAGTAAGCTTAGCGGTCCTATCCTTGATAGAATGGATTTATTCGTCCGATGCGAAGAAGTAGGTTATGATGTACTTACTTCCACCTCTAAGGAAGAAGAATCTGCTGTAATTCAAAAAAGAGTAGAGAACGCCTGGGAGATACAAAAAGCACGTTTTTCAGGAAGCACAACATTATTTAACGGTCGTATGACAAGATGGGAAATAGATAAATATTGTAAGTTAGATAAAAAAAGTCAGAAACTTATGAAGAAAGCATTTTCTGTTTTGAATCTTACCGGACGATCTTATTATAAAATTTTAAAAGTAGCACGAACCATTGCGGATCTTGATGGAAACAGCGACATAAAAGAACCTCATTTAGAAGAAGCATTATATTTTAGGCAAAAGGAGAAGGGAGGCAGACATTATCATGACAGATAATGATTTTTACTGGTACTGGTTTGCAAATATTCCTGGAATAGGTATTAAAACACAAAAAAAGCTTCTTGATCATTTTATGCATCCATCGGTTTTATATAACGCTCCGGAGAATGAAGTAAAAGGTCTTCTTTCTACAAGACAGAGAAATGCATTTTTTGCATCCAAAAATCAGGAGAGAACAGATGCTTCTATCCGTAAATTAAAAACTCGTAAGGTCTGCTTTTTTCATAAAGAATCTCCTGAATATCCTGATTGTTTGAGACAATTATATGATTCCCCCAATCTCCTGTATTATATAGGCAGGCTTCCTGACTTTTCCAAACCTCTTCTTGCGATTGTCGGTTCAAGAAACGCAACTATATATGGAAGAAACATGGCACATAAATTTGCTGCGGAGTTAGCCAAACAGGGAGTACAGATTGTAAGTGGTTTGGCAGCAGGAGTTGACACTGCCAGTCATATGGGAGCTTTAGATGTACATGGATATACTTTAGGCGTACTTGGTGGAGGAATTGATACTATTTATCCAATAGAAAACTTTAACCTCTATCAAAGAATATATGAAACAGGGGGAATACTTTCTGAATATAATATTGGTCTGACACCACAAAAAGGGATGTTCCCCATGAGAAATCGAATTATCAGCGGAATATCAGATGGAGTGTTTGTTACAGAAGCAGGTGAAAGAAGTGGTTCATTAATAACTGCTGATCAGGGATTAGAACAGGGAAAAGATATTTTTGCACTTCCAGGGAGAATTACAGATTCTTTAAGTAAAGGATGTAATTATTTAATCAGTCAGGGAGCAATACTGGTGCGTTCTTCTGAAGATATTGCTGAAGTCATCATAAAAGAAAAAAACACAGAAAGTAAAAAGAAGCTTATAAATGAAAATCAAGATCCGTTTTCTGATATAGAAAAATTTTTTTCTAAAAATAAAAAAGCACATAAAATATATTCTCTTCTCGATGAATCCCGACCGGTAACTTTTGAAAATCTCTTGAAAAACAGTGGTTTTTCTGCTTTTGAACTTGAACATATTTTGATGAATCTTGAACTTGAAAATATAATTTATCAGCTAGAACAAAATGTATATTTGAGGAAAGCTTAATATTTTCTGCTTGCGTGGCAAAACGAAATAGTGTATGATGTATAATTGTTTTATAAAAGAGTATATTTATTGTATATTTTTCTGGTGATAAAATACAATAAATTGCAATATAATATTTAAAAGTTAGGAGTGTTTTGGGGAATGTCAGCAAACTTAGTTATTGTTGAATCGCCGGCCAAGGCTAAAACAATTCAGAAATTTCTGGGGAAGTCATATAAGGTTGTCGCGTCAAATGGACATGTAAGAGATTTGCCTAAAAGTACGATGGGGATTGATATTGAGAATGATTTTGAACCAAAGTATATTACGATTCGAGGAAAGGGAGATATTCTTGCACAGCTTCGTAAAGAAGTAAAAAAGGCAGATAAAGTATATCTTGCAACTGACCCTGACCGGGAGGGAGAAGCTATTTCATGGCATCTCTATCATGCATTAAAACTGGAGAATAAAAAATGCAGCAGGATTACCTTTAATGAAATTACAAAAGATGCGGTAAAAAACTCAATTAAAAATTCCCGTGATATTGATATGAATCTTGTGGATGCACAGCAGGCGAGAAGGGTGTTGGACCGAATTGTAGGATATAAGATCAGTCCGATTCTTTGGTCTAAAATAAAAAGAGGATTATCAGCAGGTCGAGTACAGTCTGTTGCCCTGCGTATTATATGTGACAGAGAGCAGGAAATCGATGAATTTATTTCACAGGAATATTGGAGTCTTATTGCAAATATTTTAGTACCGGGAGCAAAAAAACCTTTGGAGGCACATTTTGTTGGAGATCAAACCGGCAAGCTGGAACTGCATTCTCAAGCAGAAGTAGCCGCTTTGATAGAGAAGCTTCAGCATGAAAAATTTGAAGTACTCTCTGTAAAGAGTGGAGAGCGAAAAAAGAAACCACCACTGCCATTTACAACAAGTACTTTACAGCAGGAAGCTTCTAAGCGTTTGAATATGTCTACACAAAAGACTATGCGTCTTGCACAGGAGCTTTATGAAGGAGTCACCTTAAAAGGCAAGGGAAGCATCGGTCTTATCACCTATCTTCGAACAGATTCTACACGTATTTCGGAGGAGGCAGATGCAAGTTGTCGTGAATACATTGCAGAACAATACGGAGAAGCCTTCGTTGGAAATAAACAAACAGGAAAAACGACGAAAACAGGAAAGATTCAGGATGCTCATGAGGCAATTCGTCCGACAGACAGTAGTCTTTCTCCAGCGCTACTCAAAGATCAGCTTCCAAGAGATCTGTTCCGTTTATATCAGTTGATCTGGACAAGATTTTTGGCAAGTCGAATGTCAGAAGCAGTATATGAGACAACATCCGTTAAAATTGGAGCAGGAGATTATCGATTTAATGTAGCTGCTTCCAAAGTAAAATTTGATGGATTTATGACCATATACAGTTATGACAATGAAAAGTCAACCATGAATGCTGCAATGAAAAAAATTACAAAAGATACGGAAATTACATTATCAGAATTAATTCCTCAGCAGCATTTTACACAGCCTCCAGCACACTTTACAGAAGCTTCTCTCGTAAAAACATTAGAAGAATTAGGTATTGGACGTCCAAGTACTTACGCACCAACTATCACTACTCTTTTAGCGAGAAGATATATCGTAAAAGAAAGTAAGAATTTATACATTACCGAGCTTGGTGAAGCAGTCAATGATATGATGGAAGATGGATTCCCTACTATTGTGGATGTAAATTTTACAGCCAATATGGAGTCACTTTTAGACGGAGTGGAAGAGGGCAAAGTAAAATGGAAAACAATTGTAGAAAATTTCTATCCGGATATGATACAAGCAGTTGAAAAAGCGGAAAAAGAATTGGAAGAGGTAAAGATTGCAGATGAAGTCTCTGAGGAAATCTGTGAAGAATGTGGTCGAAATATGGTTGTTAAATACGGTCCACATGGTAAGTTCCTTGCCTGTCCTGGATTCCCTGACTGCCGAAACACCAAACCATATTATGAGAAAATTGGTGTGAGTTGTCCAAAATGTGGAAAAGATATTGTTCTAAAAAAGACAAAAAAGGGCAGAAAGTATTACGGATGTATTGATAATCCGGAATGCGATTTTATGAGTTGGCAGAAGCCGTCTAATATCCGATGCAAGCAGTGTGGAGGATATATGGTAGAAAAGGGAAAGAAACTTGTTTGTGCTGATAAAGAATGCGGCTATGTCATAGATAAAGAAGAAGCTGCTGCACAATAATTTTTTGAATTAAACAGACAAAAACCAAAGCAACATAGCAGCCTGACTATAGTTACTATGTATTGAATGCCAGATTGCATCCAATATTTTCTTTAAGACTATAGCCAGATTGCTATGTTATTTTTATATCAGATGTGAGATGATTCCCAGCTCCGCAATCCTGCCGGGGCATTCTTGAATTTTGATTCCATTTAAAAATTTGATTTCATGATAGAGAAAATAGAAATATAAAGAATAGATAAATAATTTTCGATTTTTATCTCCTCTAAATTATTGGAATTGTGTAAATTTATAAATTAATTAAAAAAAGTAACAAAAATATTAGATAATACCGTTGTGATTGGCGGGAATATATGTTAGACTTATTAAAGGTGAAGAATTGTCTGTTAATTTTAGCAATCGAGACGGAGGTATTTATGAGTGTTCAATTACTTGATAAAACAAGAAAAATAAATAAATTACTGCACAATAACAATTCACACAAAGTAGTATTTAATGATATATGTGAAGTTTTAAGCAATATCCTTTTGTCTAATGTTCTTGTAATCAGTAAGAAGGGTAAGGTTTTAGGAATTAAAAATCGTCAGGATATTGAAGTGATTAATGAATTGATCAATAATGAAGTTGGTGGTTATATTGATACTTTTCTTAATGAACGTTTATTAGGTGTGCTTTCTACAAAAGAGAATGTCAATCTGGAAACACTTGGATTTGAACATACTGATATTGACCGCTATCAGGCGATTATCACTCCGATTGATATTGCTGGAGAAAGACTCGGTACGGTATTTATGTACAGAAAAGAACATCATTATGAAATTGATGACATTATTCTTGTAGAGTACGGAACAACTGTTGTTGGTCTTGAGATGATGCGTTCAGTAAATGAAGAAAACGCAGAAGAAACACGCAAAGTATCCATTGTAAAGTCTGCAATTTCTACATTATCTTTTTCAGAACTTGAGGCAATTCAGCATATTTTTGACGAACTTGACGGTTCAGAGGGAATTCTTGTAGCCAGCAAGATTGCTGACAGAGTAGGAATTACAAGATCTGTTATCGTAAATGCACTTCGTAAATTCGAAAGTGCCGGAGTAATAGAATCTCGTTCTTCCGGTATGAAAGGAACCTATATCAAAGTACTTAATGACGTAGTTTTTGATGAGTTAAAGAAAATGAAACATTAATACACTTCAGGTATTCGTAGATACGATGGAGGATAAAGAATGAAGTCGGATAACTATAAAATCACACAATATTCAGTCAGCAGTATTCTTGGATATGTCGAAAATTCTCAAATTGCTATTCCGGAAATACAAAGACCTTTTGTATGGAAGGGAGAAGAAGTAAGAGCATTAATTGATTCCTTATATGAGGGATATCCAATTGGGTATTTAATTGTATGGCAGAATTCTCAGGTACGTGTTCGGGGCTTTGGGAAAGGCGGAACAAAGAAAATCTTAATTGACGGACAGCAGAGAGTAACTGCACTTATGGCTGCACTTCTTGGGAAAGAAGTATTAGATGAACAATATCAATCTCATAGAATACGCATTGCGTTTAATCCTTTAGCACAAAGCGGAGAAGAACGTTTTGCAGTTTGTGATGAAAAACATGAGAATGATGCCAGATGGATTTCAGATATTTCTATATTTTTCAAGAGAGATTTTTCTTTCAGGCAATTTGAAAAGGAATATAAGGAAGCAAACCCTGGAGAAGATTTTACTTCCTTAGAGGAATCTGTAGATACCTTAAAAGAAATTACAAAACATCAGGTTGGAGTAATAGAATTATCATTCCTTTTAGATATTGATGTTGTTTCAGAAATATTTATTCGTATCAATTTACAGGGAAAACCTTTAAATCAAGAAGATTTTGTTATGTCTAAAATTTCTGTTAATGAACAATACGGCGGAGACTATATAAGAAATTGTATTGATTATTTTTGCCATTTATTACGTGAACCGTCTTTTTATCAGGTATTGCAGCAAAACGAAACAGAGTTTTTTAATTCAGAGTATGGTCAGGCAGTAGCCTGGTGTCGAAATAAAGAAGAAAGTCTTTATATTCCGTCCTATGCTGATGTTTTAAAAGTTGTACTAATCGCATATTTCGGTAAAATAAGAATCGGAGATATGGTTCATCTTTTATCCGGAAGAACCGGGGATAAAAAGGGATTTGCAAAAAAGGAAGTATCTAAAAAGCTTTCTGAAGAATCTTTTAAAAAATTAGATCTCGGTGTAAAGGCTTTTGTCTGTGAAAAGAATTTTAATGGTTTTCAGAAAGCATTAAAAAAAGCCGGATACTGTTGTACCCGTCTTTTATATTCACAATCTGTCTTAAACTATTGCTATGCGATGTATCTTCTTATGGACCGTCAGGGAATCAGCGAAGAAGAGAAAGAATCTCTTATAGGAAGATGGATAACAATGGCTATGCTTACCGGGCATTATCAAAACAGTGCTGAAAGTACTGTACTAAAAGATTATTCCAATGCACAGGAAGAAGGTTTCGCTTCTTACTTAAAACAACTCGAAGAATTAAAACTTACAGAAGAGTTCTATAACAATATCCTTCCGGACAAGTTTACTTCTACAACCGCACGGACTGCTCCATTCCTTGCCTATATAGCGACACAATGTGCAAAAGGAGTGCATTCCCTGTACAGTGAAGTGACAATTGAAGAACTCTATAAAAATAAAACAGAATCTTATCAGATTCTTCCAAAAGCTTATCTTGCCAAATGTGGATATAAGACAAGAGAAACCTATGGACAAGTTGCGAATCTTACCTATATTTCAAAAGAAGCAAAAGATATCGTAAAGAAAAAATCTCCGGCAGAATACAAAGAAATATTAGAAGAACACATCGGTAAAGATGCGGTAACAGCTTCACTTAAGGAGAATAATCTAACAGAAGAAATCTTTGCAGCAGGTGAGAAGGAAGTTCCGGATATCTTAGCACAACGGCGAAATCAGATGTCTCTAGAAATCAAAACTTTTTATGAAACCTTGTAATAAAAAGCAACCAGCTATGAACTTAATTTAAAATGAATCACTTTACCATGATTTACATATTATACCGATACAGAATTTATAAATAAAAAATTTGTAATAAAATTTTGTTGCAATACGATATAAATTATGATATAATTCGTTCGGTAAATTAAGTAATAAAAAACACGTTGCCGGATTCTGTCGGTCGAAGTGCCTGAGCAAAGGTGGCTGAGGAATAAGAAAGCAGCGGAAGAACAAACAAAAAGGAGATTTGACATGAGTGTAATTTCAATGAAA
>CAKREJ010000009.1 GCA_934317185.1 uncultured Anaerobutyricum sp.
GATATCGTTTATGACTTATCTATGGTAGCTGCTCCTGTAAAGAAAGATGATACAGTAAAACCTTCTACAGAGGTTAAAAAGAAAGTAACTGCACCAGCCCGTGTACAGGTAAGAGCAAAAGCGTTAAAAGGTAAAAAAGTAAAAGTTACACTGAAAAAAGTAAAAGAAGCAAAAGGTTATGAGATTGTTTACTCAACAACTGTAAACTTCACAAAGAAAACAACGAAGAAGATCACAACAAAGAATCTTACAAAGACCGTTAAGAAACTGAAAAAGAAAAAGACTTACTACATCAAAGCGAGAGCTTATAAGTTAGATGGTAAGAAAAAAGTTTATGGCAGATGGAGTCTTATAAAAAAGGCTACTATTAAGAAATAATATAAAAAATAGTAGTTTTAAGTGATGAGATTTTCATCTTAAAAAGAATTAGCAGATGTACATTAATTGTGGCAGGGAAGGATCTATATTCACCATCCACTGTTTCCACGAAGGGGATGTCTGCTGATTCTTTTTTTGCTTACTCTTGAAAGAATCAAAATCTTATGTTATTATTCCGCAAATGTACTATATATTTGTAAAATTTACAAAGTGGTGGTAAGGAAAATGAAAAAGAAGGAAAATGATATTTTTGATAAGATTATGTCCCTTCCGGGATTGAATATTTTTGAAGATGTTTATAAAAAATATAAAGAAGTTTTATTATATTTGTTTTTTGGAGGGATGACTACGGTAATCAGTATTGGCTCTTACAGCTATTGTGATGTGGGACTTCATATAGATCCGCTTGTGGCGAATATTATTTCATGGATTTTGGCAGTGTTATTTGCGTATGTGACGAATAAGATCTGGGTTTTTAGTGCACAGACATACGGAATAGGAGAATTGTTTTTAGAAATGATACATTTCTTTGGAGGACGTTTATTTACCTTAGTTTTAGAAGAAGTGATTTTATTTATTTTTATTAATAAACTGCACTTCAATAGTATTTTGGTAAAGATTGCAGCACAGTTTATGGTACTTGTATTAAATTATATAATTAGTAAGCTTTTGGTGTTTCGCAGGAAACAGTGATGTCGGTAACGAAAAGGTCGTTATCTATTACTTTAAAGTGAATATTGAATCCGGCGTATTCCATACCATAGATTCGTGCTGGATCATGTTGGTAAGAAGGGCGTGGATCAAGAGAAAGGCAGTCTAAGAGAGATTGTCTTTTTTCTTTTGGAATAAGGCAAAGTAAATCTTCCTTGCAGTGAACACTTAGCTGGTGTTCAAGTGCCTTTGTAGAAAAGCTTCCGGCTGCCTGCGGGTGAGAGTCCGTAAAAGGAAGATACGGCTTGATATCGTAAACAGGAGTTTTATCCAGTAAATCGGCCCCTGAAATATAAAGTACAGGTCCCTCCGGAGAAGAAGGAATATATTTTTCAAGACGAACCGAGGAAAGTCCCAGTGAATTTGGACGGAAGGGAGAGCGGCTGGCAAAGACTCCCTTTCGTTTATTGCCGCCGAGTCTTGGAGGGCGGATGGTAGGTGTCCATTTGCCCTTAGGATTTTTGGAGAATCCCCATATAAGCCATAAATGGGAAAATTCTTCGATACCACGGCAACAGTCTTCGTTGCGAAATTCTTCTGTAAAGATAAGCTTGGCCTGTAAGGTATCTACAAGACCGCTTTGGCGGGGAATGCCAAATTTCTCTGTAAAGTCAGAGTGAATATAGGCAATCGGTCGTAAAATCGTTTCATCGGTGGAAAGATTGGTTTTTGAAGAGGAAGTCTCTAATTTATTTGTATAAGCAGTTGTTTTTTGTTTCATAATAAAAATCCTTTATATCATAACTATTCAAATATTGTCCTTAGCATGAAAACAGTATAGCGTTTTTTTAGGATAAAAACAAGAAAAATACAGGTGTAAAAGCTTTTGTAAAAAATATAATAGGGTTATAATAAAAAGGATAAAAAGGGTTCTTTGCTATAAGATACAAATTGCGAAAAAGCAGGATATGAGGTATAATAAAAAGGAATATGCCGGAGGCAGATTTATGCCAGACCATAGAAATAAAATAAATATTTTCCGGCAAATACAGGAGGATTCAAATGAGGGTTTTAGAGAACTTAGTACCAGAAAAGGTTTTTTATTATTTTGAGGAGCTTTGTAATATTCCACATGGTTCTAAAAATACAAAAGAGATTAGTGATTACTGTGTGAATTTTGCGAAAGAAAGAGGACTGGCATATCATCAGGATGCCAGCAATAATGTGATTATTCTGAAGAATGCTTCTAAAGGATATGAAGATTCTAAGCCGGTAATTATTCAGGGTCATTTGGATATGGTATGCGAGAAGGAAAAAGATTGTGCGATCGATTTTGAAAAAGACGGTCTGTCTTTAGCGATTGACGGAGATTATATTTACGCAAAGGGAACGACTTTAGGTGGAGATGACGGAATCGCCGTAGCGATGGCTCTTGCTATTCTTGATGATGATACATTAGAGCATCCACCGATCGAAGCGGTATTTACTGTAGATGAAGAGATTGGAATGCTTGGAGCGATAGCGATGGATTGTTCCTCTTTAAAGTCTCGTCTTATGTTGAACCTTGATTCTGAGAATGAAGGACATTTCCTTGTAGGTTGTGCCGGCGGGATGATGGTAGAGTGTGTATTCCCTGCTGAGAGAAGACGCTGGGGAGGTAAGCTGGTTTCTGTTCATGTAAATGGCGTGACGGGCGGACATTCCGGTGTGGAGATTCAAAAACAGGGAGCAAATGCGAATGTGATTCTTGGAAGAGTGCTCTATGAATTAAAGAAAAAGACAGATTTTACGATTGTATGTGTAGATGGCGGATTAAAAGATAATGCAATCACAAGAAGTTCCAGAGCAATTCTTATGCTTGCACCGGGCGAGGAAGAACTTTTCCTGAATATTGTGAAGGAGCAGCAGGAGATTATCAAAAAAGAATATCATAAAACAGATGCGAATATGTCTGTTGAAGGATTTTTAGAACTTTCTGAAGAAGATACAGCAAGTGCAGAAGGGGTATTGCCAATGACAGAAGGCTGCGGTAATGCTGTGATCACAGCACTTCGTACGTTCCCATGGGGTATACAGAAGATGAGTCAGGATATGGAAGGACTTGTGCAGACTTCTTTAAATCCTGGTATTTTAGCAACAAAGGCAGATAATGTTTCTTTAACATTCTCCGTACGAAGCAGTGTGGCAAGTGAGAAAGAAGAGCTTTACGAAAGACTTTTATGTCTGACAGAGGCTCTTGGAGGAAGTGTGAACAGATCTAGTGATTATCCTGCATGGGAGTATGTAGAAGATTCTAAGCTTCGTACTTTAATGGGAGATACCTACCGTGAAATGTATAAAGAAGAACCAGTGATGGAAGTAATTCATGCGGGAGTTGAGTGTGGCTTGTTCTCAGAAAAGATGCCGGGACTTGATTGTGTTTCTTACGGTCCGGATATTTTTGATATCCATACACCACAGGAACGTCTCTCTATTTCAAGTACAAAGAGAATTTATGAATATACGTTAGAAGTATTAAAGAGGCTTAAATAGTGGCAGAATATCAGAAGGTGCAGTGTTATGCTGCACCTCTTGAAGGAATTACCGGATATATTTACCGAAATGCACATCATAAGTTTTTTGAAGGAGTCGATAAATACTTTACTCCTTTTGTAACGCCGAAACCAAAGAAGGGATTAAATGCCCGGGAGAGGAATGATATTCTTCCGGAACATAATGAAGCGATGAATGTGGTGCCTCAGATCCTTACGAATAAAGCAGAAGATTTTATAAAAGTAGCAGGAATAATGGAAGAGCTTGGTTATAAAGAAGTGAATCTGAACTTGGGTTGCCCTTCCGGTACGGTAGTCTCAAAGAAGAAAGGGAGCGGATTTATCTCAGACTTAGAGGGAATGAAGTATTTTTTTGATGAAGTTTTTTCTGAGGTGAAGATAGATGTATCAATAAAAACAAGGCTTGGAATGGAAAGACCGGAAGAGATTATAGATTTGATGAAGCTTTATAATCAGTTTCCAGTTTCTGAGGTAATTCTTCATGCAAGAGTAAGGGAAGATTACTATAAAAAGCCGGTTAATCATGAGGCATTTGCCCAAGGTATGTCAATAAGCAGGCATCCGGTATGTTATAATGGGGATTTATTTACAGCACAGGATATTCAAAGTCTGAAGAAGCAATTTCCAAAGTTAGAGGCAGTTATGCTTGGAAGAGGAATGATCACCAATCCACAGTTAACAGAAGCTTTTTGTGAAAAAGGATTTTTTGACGGAGAAGTCGGTTCTGAAATACAGCCAGATTATATGCGATGGAAAGCATTTGTTGATGAATTATGTTATGGATATGAGTATATTATGTCCGGAGGGAGAAATGTTTTATTTAAGCTAAAGGAAGTATGGTCTTATATGATTTCCTTTTTTCCGGAAAGTGAGAAATATGGAAAGAAGATAAAAAAAGCAAAAACAGTTGCGGAATATCAGACGATAGTGACGGCCCTTTTCCGTGAGGCAGGAGTGTTATAAACAGGGAATATCCCGGAGGAAGATAATATGTGGAAAAAAATAACTACTATAACGGTGACTTGTATGCTATGTATATTTTTTTCTTTTCGTATTACGAATGCGGCAGAAATATCTGGAACGGAGCAACATATTACAGATTATAAACAGATAGCGGCTTTAGTTTCAGATACATGGGAGGATGATTATTTTGAAAAAATGGTTATTACCCCCGGCTCGAACGCAATAGAAAAAGATGGAGAGAAAGAAAAGTTTTCACAGGAGTTTAATGTAAGTGCATCTAAAGCAGAGAAAGTGACATGTTCAGAAGATTCCCTGAATCAATATCTTGATAAGCAGGAAGGTGTTTATCAGATCGAACAAAATGAGGAGGGGGATTTAGAAGTTACTGCACCATACCAGACTAAGAGGATCATTGTAGAAAGTGATGCAGTGGATGATACATATGGGGCAAGTGATGTTTATGTAAATCAGATAGATCATGAAACGATTTTACAGTATGGCACAGAAGAAGAGGCAGAGAGTGCTTACGAGAAGCTAAAGAACGGTAATGCTTCCTGTTATCCGGATAAAGTTGTTGCGGTAGATAATACAGCAATGGGGCTTCCGCTTTCTCAGGACGGACAAAATGGCGAAGGCAGTTATTCCTGGGGCAGTGATTATATGGGAATGAATCAGCTTAAAAAGGAAGCGGTTCAAAAAGGTTATACAAGAAAGGTTAGCGTTGCGGTAGTAGATACAGGAATCAACGCATCGAATCGCTTATTTAAGGGACGGACGATTTCTGCCGATAGTTATAATTTCTTTGGAAATAATAAAAATGTGAAGGATACATTTGGACACGGAACACATGTCAGTGGAATTATTGCGGATGCAACACCGGCAAATGTTTCGTTGCTTGTTTTACGAGTGTCTAATAACGAAGGTAAGTCTTCTTTACTGACGATAAAGGCGGCACTTCAGTATGCGGTTAGTAAAAAAGCAGCCGTTATTAATCTGAGTATGGGCTTCATTGATTCAGATGCATATTTGTATGATTATCTGAATTCCACCATTGACAAGGCATATGATCGGGGAATTCCGGTTTGCTGTGCGGCGGGGAATGGAGCTAATGGAAGTAAAGGTGTGGATCTGCGTTATTGCTATCCGGCCTGCTATAGTAAGACGATAGCTGTTTCTGCAATAGATTCCAGTCAGCAGCTTGCCTATTATTCTAATCGAGGAAAAGGGATTGATTTTACAGCACCGGGAACAGGGATTGTCAGTGCAAACTATAAAGGAAACTTAATTCCAATGTCCGGAACGTCTATGGCAGCTCCGCATATTTCAGCAGCGATAGCTTATTTAAAGATTTTGCAGCCGAATTTATCTGTAGATGGTGTGTATCGGGAACTTAAGATGTATAGCAGAGATCTGGGAGCAAAAGGAAGAGACAGTTATTATGGATGGGGCTGTCCGATTTTGAGTGGTTTATTCAAGAAGGGAATTGTGAATAAAAAATATATTGTTATTCTTCGCCCGACGTTACGTTCTGCTTTCAATGAAAGAAGGGGTATCCGACTGAAGTGGAAACGCTCATATGGTGCAGCATCCTACTATATTTACAGAAGAAGTGGCAAAGGTGCATGGAGAAAGCTTGCGGTTGCTTCTGCCACTCAGACGACTTATCTTGATAAAAAGGCAAAGCAGGGCAAGCAGTATTCTTACAAAATACGACCGTATAACAGCGGTGTTTTTGGCAGAGGAAGTGCGATAAAAACAGTATATCGCTTAAAATCACCGGGGCAAATAAAGGTAAAGAGAGTTACAGGCAAGAAAGTATCTGTTATCTGGAAGAAGATGTCTTACAGTACAAATTATCAGGTACAGTATGCCGGAAATCGAAAAATGAAAAAGGCGAGAAAGATTTCGACCAGCCGAAAAAACACTACTGTAAAGACTAAAAAATTACAAACGAAAGTATATTATTTCCGTGTACGTTATCTCTATCGGAAGAACGGTATAAAGTCCTGGTCAGCCTGGTCACAGATAAAGAAAATAACAGTTCGTTAAAATCGCTCGAAAATTATAGCATTAAAAATCAGACTATTAGAAAATAAACGAAAATTGTCAGAGAAAGACGGTGTGAAATGAGCACAGAGAAAGAAATAGAAGAACAACAGTCCATGCAGGATACTTATGCAGAACGTTTAGAAAAACAGATAAGCTTTATCCGTGAGATGGATAAAGAGAAGTTTATCGGAAGACAGACTTATCTTTCCGATGGGATTCGCAAGGAAAACGATGCAGAGCATGCATGGCATCTTGCATTGATGACTTTACTTTTATCAGAATATTCAAATGAGAAGATTGACGTTTTGAAAACTATGACGATGGTTTTATTCCACGATGTCGTAGAGATTGATGCAGGAGACACATACGCTTATGACGAGGAAGGGAAAAAGTCGCAGGCTGCCAGAGAACAAAAAGCGGCAGAAAGACTGTATGGACTTTTACCACAAGATCAGGGAAGAAAGCTAAAAGCTATCTGGGAAGAATTTGAAGCCAGAAATACGCCGGAGGCTTTGTTTGCGCATACAATGGATAATCTTCAACCGGTTATTTTAAATGCGGCAACAGACGGAAAGGCATGGAAAGAACATGGAGTACGGCTAAGTCAGTTTATGGGGCGGCAGAAAGATACCAAAAAAGGCTCAGAGTTACTGTGGCAATATGAATGGGAAAGGCTTGTGTCTCCATTTTTACAAAACGGTACAATAGAAGATGATATGCCCATATCCAATCTATGATTTAAGTGGTGGGAGCATGTCACGCATTATAAAGTATAAAAAATAAAGATTTCATGATAACAGCTATGTAAATATGTAGAACTTGTTCACACAGATGTTATTATGAAATCTTTATTTTTGTCTGTATAATTTATATTACAGGAAGAAAATGAGCATATCGATTAAAAATACCGGTATAAGGCAAGTGATGGACCAGACCATATATCCGAAGAAGGATGGCATTTTGATACCGTTTTCTTCGGCGATGGAACGAACCATAAAGTTTGGTGCATTACCGATATAGGTATTAGCTCCCATGAATACAGCTCCGCAGGAAATTGCCATAAGGATTGTCTGTGGTATAAAGCTGGTAAGTGTCATTACACCAGAGTTAAAACCTAAGGACGCAGCAGTTGTAAAAAATACCAGATAAGTTGGTGTGTTGTCAAGGAAGCTTGATAAAGCTCCGGTTATCCAGAAGAACTGCCACGGCTGTGTTAAACCAAGATCAGCTCCACGAGCCTTTAATATGAGAAGTGCCGGAATCATAGTAATAAAGATTCCGATGAAGAGAATGGCAACTTCTTCAATAGCATCCCAGGTAAAATGGTTGCTGCTGCGGATTTCCTTTGCTGTGGTTTTAAAGGAAAGATAAGCGGAGGTAAGTATCATCACGATTTCAATAATAGAAGCATAAGATAATGTCACTCCCATAAGAGCAGGTCCCTTGCTAAAAACAGGAAAGCTTGTAGGGAGTACTCCACTTAAAATAACGGCGGCGACTATTACCAGAAGAAAGATAATGTTATGGGTACCGTCTAAGTGAAGTTTCACACGATCTTCTTCGGATTTAATTTCCGGTTTAAAACCATCTGCAATGTCTTTTTTGTATGCTCTTGTGTCAATGAGGAAGAACAGTGTAAGCAAGATGACAACATTAATAATCATTACAGGAAACAAATGAAGACTCCAGAAGAAGTCAACGCCATTCATAAATCCCATTAAAAGAGGCGGGTCACCGACAGGTGTAAGACAGCCGCCGATATTGGAAATGAGGAAAATGAAAAATACCATAATCTGTACTTTCCGCTGTCTCCATTTATTTGCCCGGATGATAGGTCGTATCATAAGCATACTTGCACCGGTTGTACCAATCCAGCTTGAGAGCAGGGTTCCGATAAGGAGCAGTATAACATTTATCTTCGGATTACCTGCAAGATCTCCCTGCAAACTGATATTACCTGCAACGCAGAACAAGCCGAATAAAAGAACAATAAAGGTAAGATAATCGCCGAGTGTGACTTCTATCAGGTGTTTTAGAGCGATATGTCCCCCAAATGCTGCTGCAAAAGGAAGGAGAAAAAGCAAAGACCAGAAAGCAACTACCCAGGGTTTGCGCTTTTCCCACCAGCTTTCTTTTATTAAAGGTAAAATAGCAATACTTAAAAGCATTCCGGCAAACGGAATACAGCTCCAGATAGGAAGAGTATTGCCGAGTGCAGTGTCTGAAAGTCTGCCTTCGGCGGCAAATACATGGAGTGGACTAAACAGCATAAAGGCAGAAAGTCCGGTTAATAGTCTTTTCATTTGTTAAACCTCCCGTATGTTGGTTTTGTATCAAGCTTTATTATGGGCAAAATTCACCAACATAATAAAATACTAAATCAATACTAAAACCATAGCTTTTTAATGTCAAAGGACAAAGAAGGAGTTTTGTCTAAAATAGCAGAAAAAAAGACAAAATATATAAGAAATTTATCTAAAAATAAATTAGGAAAAAACAATCGTATCTGTTTAAAAATAGAGCAATGTTTGCTATAATATGACATATCATGGAAAAGGGAAGGATATAAGGTCGTGAAAGAAGAAATTAGTGTAGTACGGGAAGCGAATAATGATACAACGCCAGTAGTAAGCCTTTCCATTACGAATCTGGATATTGAAGTGGAAGAGGGAAGGGTTTACAGAGATTCCTTTTTCATAGAGAGTGAGAATAAGATTCCGATAGAAGGTTATATTTGTACTACCAGTGATAAGCTGGTAACAGAGGTGGAACAATTAGAAGGGATTCGTAAGGAAGTTCCTTTTTATTTTAAGGGAAAGCTGGCGACTGCCGGTGACAAATTTGAGGGAGAGATTGTCCTGATCACGAATGGAGGGGAGTATACGATTCCTTATTCTATTCAAGTAATCCGAAAGTTTATAGAGACATCTCAGGGAAGAATTTCTACTATGGAGGAATTTGTTCATATTTATGAGCAGAATCGAAAAGAGGCAATGGAATTATTTTTCCTTCCTAATTTTGAAGAAGTATTTTTACAGGAAGAACCGAAACAGCAGAATCTGTATCACGCTCTTATGAAGAGTCGTTCCAGAAGTTTGATCTTGGAAGAATTTCTTACGGCTTCAGGATATAAGGAGCCGACTTTTGTAGAAGTGGCAGAGAAGAAAGTTGTGTTAGAAGAAGGAGAGAATACAGCCGCTTTAACAATGACGCTTACACTGCCGGGGTATGTGGAAGGACGTATCTACAGTAAAAAGGGGCAGGCAGAGCCGTCAATCCAACGTTTTTCAAGTGATGATTTTGAAGACGGAAAGCTGATTTTTACAGTAGAGAAGAAACCGGGACTGCGAAATGGCAGCGATATTATCCAAATTGACACGATTCGTCAGGAGATAGAAATTCCAATCGAGTGGTGGACTAAATATCAGGAGCTTGAGACTGACCGTGGACAGAGGATTCAAATAAAGAAAAAAAGAGCCGAACTTATGCATAATTATCTCTATTTTCGGACAGGGAGTATTGAATTTGAAGATTTTGCGGAAGATTCGGATCAGGTTTTAAGAGAATTAGAGAAAAATACAGAAGATCATGAGTGGAAGCTGTACCGGATGCATTTCCTGTTGATGGAAGAACAGCAGGAGGATGCCAAAATAGCGATGGAAGAACTGGAGGTTCTTGACGATGAGAATAAGTTTACTCCATTAGAAGCGAGTTATTTTCTATATTTGAAAGCGATGTATTACAGAACACCGGAGGCAATCAGCAGGGCAGTTACCGACATAAGAGAATTTTATGAGCTGTCGGAGCATAAGGCAGAGGCATTATGGATGCTTATTTATCTTGACAGAGAGTATGTATATAATAAAAGATTGCAGTATGATACGATTCGTCAGTTATTTGAAGAAGGGAATAACAGCAGTCTTTTATATTTTGAAGCCTGTGATATTTTAAATGAGAATCCAACCTACATGGAAGAACTTGGAAAGTTTGAAATAAGTATCTTTCGGTGGGGCGTTCGTTACGGCTATATTTCTTTGGCACTTTCGTATCAGTTTGCCCGTCTTGCATTAAAGATGAAGTATTATAATAAATCAGTATTTTACATTGCAGAGAGACTTTACGGAGTGGAGCCGGATGAACAGTTTTTACAGGTGATCTGTTCACTGCTTATTAAGGGGAATCGAATCGGAAAGGAATATCATGAATATTTCAGACTTGCGGTAGAGGCGAATCTTAAGATTATCGGTCTGAATGAATTTTTTATTCGAAGTATGGATTTCGAAACATATGATATTATCCCGCAGCGTGTTCTGATTTATTTTACATACAGTAATAGTCTTGATTATTTAGAAAAGGCATATTTATTCAGCAATGTATTAAGAAACAAAGAAAGCTATGAAGAGGTATTTGGTGCGTATTATTCCAAGATGCTTCCATTTGTGGAAGAACAGCTTCTAAAAGGAAGAATTAATGAACATCTGGCATATCTATATACATATTTCCAGAAAGAGGTACTGGAGAAGCCGGATAACTGGAAGGCAGTTTGTGATATTTTATTTTATCATAAACTCATATGTACGAATCCACATATTATCGGAGTGTATGTTTCGTGCCCGGAAACCGGAAAGGAGAAGTATTATCCACTTTCCGGAGGAACAAGCTGTATAGAAGTGTATAACCATCGTGCAGTATTTTATTTCGTTGATAATAATGAACAGCGTTATGTAAAAGATATTGCATATCAGTTAAAAGAGTTTTTAGTGCCGGAACAGTTTGAGAAAGAATGGATTCGTCGGAATCTTTCCAATAAAAAGATTCTTTTGATGGAATCAGAGAAAATGGAAGATACCATTAAAGAAGATGCCGTTCCTGTATTAAAACAGCTTACATTTAATGAGGATTTTGTCCGCTGGATACAGACAGAAGCGGTAGAAAAACTTCTGACTTACTATGAGAACCATCAGGAAAAGAGAAGTCTGGCAAGATGGCTTGGAAGAATTGATTATTCTAATATTTCTATAGAATTTCGAAAAACGTTGATGGACTATTATATGGAAGTCGGAATGATGGAGGAAGCTTTCTTTGGAATCGAACTATATGGATGCGATATTATGGGTTCGGCAAAGATTCTTCGACTGGCTTCTTTTGGGGCACAGTATTATCAGGGAAAGAAAGATGAGGTTACGCTCTCTCTTGCCTATGCGGCATTTATCCGCAAGAAGTGTAACAAAGATACGCTTACTTATCTTATGCAGCATTTTCAGGGTGAAACGTCAGTGCTTTTGGAAATCTGGGAAAGAGGTAAAAGATTTGGGCTGGAAACATCGGATTTTGAGAGAAGGATTCTTGAACAGGTTATGTTTACCAGTAACGATATGGAAGGAGTATTCCCGGTATTTGAGTCGTTTTATCAGTCGGCACAGGGGGATGAATTGATTGACCGCTATCTTGAATATGCATCCATGAAGGAGCTGGAAAGTTCTATGGAGCTTACCGATTTCATGCATATGGCAATTGGCGAGGAAATTGTCAGCGGAAGAATGGAGAACAGACATTCAAGAATTCATTTCCTGTATTATTTTGCGGGCAGGGAAGAGTGGTATGATACGATAAAAGATACGGCAGTTTATATTATTAATGGATTCTTACAGGAGAAGTTTTATCTGCCGATCTATCACGCTTATAAGCAGTGGATTCATTTCCCGGTTTATTATAGAGAGATGACCTTCCTTACTTATAAGGGGCGTGTGGGAAGGAATGTTACCTTAAGTTATCAGATTGATAAAGAAGAGCATTCTTTCTGTGATCAGAAGTTAGAGGAAGTTCTTCCTGGAATGTATGTATGTCATATGAACTTTTTCCAGAGAGATCATGTGAAATATCGTCTGGAAGAAGATGGACGGCAGGTAGAAGGTGAAGATTCTCTGGTATTTGAAACATTTGGATATGAGGATGGAGAAGACAGTCGATTTTTTGCTTTGAATCATCTTGATTCGGAGGAAGCGTCTCTTCAGGAATTAAAAGATTACCTTTTAAAAACTTTTTTTGCAGACCAGTATATGAAGCTTCTGTAAATAAACAAAGAATTAGAAAAGAATTAGAAGGATTGATTGAGAGGTTTTTGCAATGGAAGAACTGGATACAAAAAAATATGCAGGGATAGATCTCGGACCGGCTTCGGTTCAATTTAGTATATATAGAGAAGGCCAGGAAGAAATGTCCGAAGAAAGTTTTTCACTGTCAGAGGAGCAGGCTAAAGATTATATCGAGAAGGGAATGCAGCTTGTGGAAGAATATATGCAGGAAAAAGCATATCATTGGTCAGATTATCAGGCAGTGCATTTTTCGATGGCAGAGCCAACGGAGGAAAACAGGGACAAACTAAAACTTTGTGTAAGTGAAGAATTTCGTAAGTTCCATACAGTGAAGGTAATTACACATTTCAGAGCTTTTGCAGAATATGTATTCCATCAGGAAAGAATTGTGTGGGACAGGAATACACTGTTGTTGGATTATCATAATAATCAGTTGAAATATATCATGATCGATCAGATACGCCGTTCCAGACAGAAGGCGTACCGTGCAGTGGAAAAGGAAATAAATCTTGCGGAGTACCGTGTGGTTGAGGGAACGCCGGAGCAGGATCAGAATTTCGGTCAGATGATGAAGCGATTCCTCGTAAAGAATCCGACAAATATTATTTTCCTGACAGGAAGTGGATTTGATGGAAACTGGATGAAAAAAACACTTACTTATCTTTGTGCGGGAAGAAGGGTATTTTTAGGGCAGAATCTTTATGCTAATGGAGCCTGTCTGTTAGGAATTCATCCGATTGAATTGATGGATGAGGGAATGATTCTGATGGATGGACCGGAGATGGTATATCATACCGTAGGAATCGTTACGACAGAGGCCGGGAAGCCACAATATCTGCCGATTACATCAATTGGAAGAGAGTGGTATAACACGCATGGAAGTGTGGATATTATTCTTGATAAGAGTCAGAGAGTAGATTTCTTTTATCATAATACAAAGGAGAATGAGATGGAAGGAGCTACCTGTGATATTGTGGGATTGCCGAAACGTCCGCCCAAAACTACAAGAATTCGTATAGAGGTTCAATTTACTTCACAGATTGAGGGAGTGATTTTATTAAAAGATATGGGATTTGGAGAAATGTTTCCGGCAACAGGAAAGATTACCGTCTTTCCGTTTAAATTAATTTCGTGATTAAGCAAGTATTAAGGATGCTTTGAAGAGTTTATTCACGAAAAGAAAGAGGTAAGGAAGATGAGAGAGTCACTTATCTGTATTGGTAAGATTGGGAAAAAAGGATATTATTTTGAAGATACAGGAATACAGATTTTTTCTTATGAAGAGCTATGTTATTATTTGCAGCAGCATATGATCTGCTATATTCATACATTACCAGGAGAAGATCTGCTGATATATATCAGAGACGAGCTTGGCTTGGAGAAGCTTTATAAACAGCTCATTCGTCTGCTTGATCCGGAGAAAGACCAGATGAAGTATTTTTCGACGTTATTTAGAGAAGGGCATTATTTTAATGAAGATGAGATTCGGGATATTCTTGATGAATACAGAGGATTTATGAATGCTCCGACATATTTACAGAAAAAATGGATGGGAGATCTTCTGGTAATCTCAGGAAGAGCAGCAAGAGCGATTGAAAGTTATCAGGCAGCTTTAGAACAGGAGAATATAAAAGAAGAGGAATTAGGGCATATTTATCACAATATGGGGATTGCCGAGGCAAAGTTATTCCGATTTGAGAATGCAAAGATAGATTTTATTAAAGCCTATCAGTATGCCGGAGAGGAGAACTCATTATTTTATTATTATGCGATCATAGCACTATTAGAAGGAATGGAAGCTGCCGGAGAAGAATTGAAAACATTTGAAGATTCTGATATTTTATTAAATGCATTCGAAGGAAGATTTGCAGATTTTCAGGAAGATTTTGGATATAATTCTAACGCAGAAAAATACAAAAAAATAGTGTTTTTAAATGAAAATGGAAAATGTGATGAGGCACGAGAGAAGAAACAACGTTTTATACGCAGCCTGCAGAGAGATTTTCGAAAAGAAATAGAGATTTAAATAAAAAATATTAGTGACAAATCTGCAAATAAGTTATACTATGATAGACAGAGCTTTTTTGCCGTGTATTATTACAGATTTTTAATAATAGCTCACCGATTGCTTTGACTGATTGTTTTAAAGTGATACGGATAGATATAAGAAAACTTTACATTTCTTTTTGGAAATGCATCGTTTATATGATAAAAACTAGGAGGACCATAAGATGGCAACAGAGATGAATAAAACTTACAATCCTTCCGAGATTGAGGACAGACTTTATAAAAAGTGGATGGATAAGAAGTATTTCCACGCAGAAGTAGACCGCAGCAAAAAACCGTTTACGATCGTAATGCCGCCGCCAAATATCACAGGTCAGCTTCATATGGGGCATGCCTTAGATAATACTCTTCAGGATATTCTTATTCGTTTTAAGAGAATGCAGGGGTATAATGCATTATGGCAGCCGGGAACAGACCATGCAAGTATTGCAACAGAGGTAAAGGTTACCAATAAGTTAAGAGAAGAAGGCATTGATAAAGAAGAACTCGGACGAGAGGGATTTTTAAAGCGTACCTGGGAGTGGAAAGAAGAATATGGCGGACGTATTGTCAGCCAGTTAAAGAAGCTTGGTTCTTCCGCTGATTGGGACAGAGAACGCTTCACCATGGATGAAGGCTGTTCGAAAGCGGTACAGGAAGTATTTATTCGTCTTTATGAGAAGGGATATATTTATCAGGGTTCAAGAATTATCAACTGGTGTCCGGTATGTCAGACATCTATTTCTGATGCAGAGGTAGAATATGAGGATCAGGCAGGACATTTCTGGCATATTAACTATCCGATCGTTGGAACAGATAAATATATTGAGATTGCTACTACTCGTCCTGAGACAATGCTTGGAGATACTGCGATTGCTGTACATCCGGATGATGAGAGATATAAAGATTTAGTTGGAAAGATGGTACTCCTTCCAATCGTAAATAAAGAGATTCCGATTGTTGCGGATTCTTATGTAGATAAAGAATTTGGTACAGGTGCGGTTAAAATCACACCGGCACATGACCCTAATGACTTTGAAGTTGGAAAGCGTCACAACTTAGAAGAAATTAATATTTTAAATGATGATGGAACGATTAATGAAAATGGTGGAAAGTTCGCAGGTATGGATCGTTACGAGGCAAGAAAGGCTATTGTAAAAGAGTTAGAAGAAGGCGGCTATCTTGTACGCATTGAGAATCACGAACATAACGTAGGAACTCATGACCGCTGTCATACTACGGTAGAGCCAATGATTAAAAAGCAGTGGTTCGTAAAGATGAACGAGATGGCAAAGCCTGCGATAGAAGCAGTAAAGAACGGAGATCTTCGTTTTGTACCGGGACATTTTGACCGTACTTACCTTCACTGGTTAGAGAATATCCGTGACTGGTGTATTTCCAGACAGTTATGGTGGGGACATAGAATTCCTGCATACTATTGTGATGATTGTGGGGAGATTGTTGTAGCAAAAGAGATGCCATCCGTATGTCCTAAGTGTGGATGTACTCATTTTACACAGGATGAGGATACATTAGATACATGGTTTAGTTCTGCATTATGGCCATTCTCCACATTAGGCTGGCCAGAGAAGACGGAGGATCTTGATTATTTCTATCCTACAAATGTTCTTGTAACAGGATATGACATTATTTTCTTCTGGGTAATCCGTATGGTATTTTCAGGATATGAGCAGACCGGAAAGTGTCCATTTGATGATGTACTCATTCACGGATTAGTTCGTGATGAGCAGGGACGTAAGATGAGTAAGTCTCTCGGTAATGGTATCGACCCATTAGAGATTATCGATCAGTACGGAGCAGATGCCCTTCGTCTTACTTTAGTGACAGGTAATGCACCGGGTAATGATATGCGTTACTCTGAGAAGAAGATTATCGCAAGCAGAAATTTTGCGAATAAAGTATGGAATGCTTCCAGATTTATGTTAATGAATATCGAAAAAGCAGATCTTAGTCAGGTATCTATTAAAGATCTGACACCGGCAGATAAATGGATCTTATCTAAAGCCAATTCTCTTGTAAAAGAAGTAACAGAGAATATGGAAAAATATGATTTCGGTGTTGCTGTTGCCAAGTTAAATGACTTTATATGGGAAGAATTCTGTGACTGGTATATCGAGATGGTAAAACCAAGACTTTATAATGAAGAGGATACAACAAAGGCAGCAGCACTCTTTACATTAAAGAAGGTATTAACGATTTCTCTTAAGCTGTTACATCCGTATATGCCATTTATTACAGAAGAAATCTTCTGCAGTCTTCAGGACGAGGAAGAGTCGATTATGGTTTCTGACTGGCCTGTTTTTGAAGAAGAGTTTGACTTTAAGTCAGAAGAAAATGAAGTAGAAATAATTAAGAATGCAGTAAGAAATATCCGTAATCTTCGTGCGGACATGAATGTACCACCGAGCAAGAAGGCAAGTGTGTACGTTGTATCTGAAAAAGAGGAAGTTCGTAAAGTGTTTGAGGATTCTAAAGTATTCTTTGCAACACTTGGATATGCAAGTGAAGTTCACGTACAGGCAGACAAAGAAGGAATTGCAGAAGATGCAGTATCTACTGTTATTCCGGATGCGGTCATTTATATGCCATTTGCAGAACTTGTCGATGTGGAAAAAGAGATTGCCCGTCTTGAAAAAGAAGCTGCTCGTCTTGAAGGAGAGATTAAGCGTGCCAAGGGAATGCTTTCCAATGAGAGATTTGTAAGTAAAGCACCGGCTGCAAAGGTAGAGGCAGAAAAAGAAAAATTAGAGAAATATACTTCTATGGCAGCACAGGTTGCAGAACGTCTTTCTCAGCTTAAAAAGTAAATAAAGATAAGAAGGATAGAGGGATGATGACATACAGCGAAATGGAAAGGGAGATTAATGAAATCCCTAAATTTGGTGCAAAGGCAAGTCTGTCAAATCTTTCCGCTTATCTGGAGCTGGCGAATCACCCGGAAAGGACTCTCCGGGTGATTCATATTGCAGGGACAAATGGAAAGGGTTCTGTCAGTGCATATATTGATTCGATTTTGCGGCAGGCAGGATATACGACTGCATTATTTACCTCACCGCATCTCATAAAAATGAATGAAAGGTTTCGTATTAATTTTAAAGAATGTTCCGATGAAAGCCTGATTTATGCCTGGTGTCAGGTAAAGAGCTTTATGGAAGAAGGGCAACAAAAAGGATTGCAGCCCCTTACTTTCTTTGAAATCCTCTTTTTTATGGGAGTGATTATCTTTTCACAGGAAAGGCCGGATTATTGTATTTTGGAAACCGGACTTGGGGGGAGGCTTGATGCAACCGTTCTTTCAAATCCAGTACTTTCTGTCATAACGTCTATTAGTTATGATCACACAGAAATTCTTGGCGATACAATAGAAAAGATCGCGTCAGAAAAGGCCGGGATTATAAAAGAAGGAGTTCCTGTCGTTGCAATTGATGAGAAAAATGGTGCATTTCCTGTAATCGAAAGAACTGCGAAAGAAAAAAAATCAACTGTTTATGGGCTGGAATCACAAGAGCTTACAATTTTAAAAAAATATGAGAATAAGATTGATTTTTCTATCAATAGCCGTTATTATAAGATAAGCAACTTGAAAGTAAAGAGTTATGCTTCCTATCAGGTACAGAATGCTGCATTAGCAGTGCTTGCTGTTAAGGTACTTTTACCGGAAATATCACAGGATATGATAAGAGCCGGTGTTTTAAATATGTACTGGCCTGGAAGGATGGAGGAGATTGCAGAGAATGTTTATGTGGATGGGGCACATAACCCGGGAGCGGTTCGTCAGATTTATAACAGTTTAACTGATTCTGATAAAGAGTGGCTCTTATTGTTTGCGGTTTGTTCCGATAAGGATTATTCGGAGATGATTCGTGTACTTGGAAAGCTTCCGTGGAAGAGAATATACCTTACAAAGATTGACAGTGCAAGGGGAGCAGATACTGCTGCAGTAAGACAGTGTTTTAAAGAAGAGACAGCAGGATGTCCGATATGCGAATTTGATAATGCCAGACAGGCATTTGAGGCAGCTTTAAAAGATAGAGAATATGAAAGGCTTTTGTGTCTGGGTTCTTTGTATTTAGCAGGAGAGATTAAAGATATTGCGAAAACAATTTTTGGAAAGTGAGGATATATCATGTTTGATTATGATTTAGAATTAAAAAAATTTAAACCGGCAGTAGGTGTTGAAATTGGAGAAGATGAACTTTTTAGTGATGACATTAAAGATATCACCGATCTTGTAGAAGAACTGGTGGCAGAGCGTGAAGGGAAAAAGACTTCTAAGTAAGCTCATCTGATATAAAGTTAAGCAATAGCCGGTTTAGCTATCCGGCGTAGTCTATGATAATTATAGACGATAGATTGAAAGAAACAACAGTCTGATCTAGGAGGAATTCAATGAAGTGTATTAAATGTGGTCGGCCAGTTGGTGTGGGAAGATATTGTAATGCCTGCGGCTTTGACAATAAACACATAGCGAAAGCGTTAAATACTGCAGATTATTATTATAACATCGGTCTTGAGAAGGCACAGATGCATGATTTAAGTGGAGCAGAAATCTATTTAAAGAAGGCACTTAATTATAATAAATCTCACAAAAATGCAAGGAATCTTCTCGGCCTTGTTTATAATGAGATGGGTGAAGGCGGTAAGGCATATATTCAGTGGAAAATCAGTGCAAAGCTTTCATCTGTGGAAGAGAACATTGCGAACCTTTACATTCGACAGATGGAAGAACATCCGGCAGTGTTCGAAGAGATTAATGAGACAGCGAAAAAGTATAATACGGCACTTTCTTATGCAAAGCAGGGAAGTGATGACCTTGCGATGATTCAGGTGAAAAAAGTGCTTAGTGTTACTCCGAATTTTGTAAATGCACATCTGCTATTTGCTTTACTTCATATGCGGGCAGGTGACAATGCTTCCGCACAGGTAGATTTAAATAACGCATTGGCAATTGACAGATATAATACAACAGCCCGTCGTTATTTAAAAGAAATAGGAGAGAATCCGGAAGCAGTGCCGGAGAAGATTCCTGCGGATGCTTTAAAGCCAGATAATGAGAATCTTAAAAATGTTCGTCCGGTAGATCATTATGAAGATCCAAATAAAGAGACATGGAAGCAGTTTGTTTATATGTTAATTGGTCTTGCAATCGGTGTTGTAGCGATGTTTGTGCTGGTTATTCCGAGCGTAAAGGCAAGTGTAAGTGTTGATTATAATAACTTAAAGAAAGAATACAGCCAGACAACGAACAAAAAAGATGCAGAGATCAATACATTAAAAGATGATAAGAAGAGTCTTCAGAAGAAGAACAAAAAGCTCACAAAGCGTCTTAAAGTATATGAAGGTTCTAAAGGCGAGGACAGTATGTATGACAGCATCCTAAAGGCAAGTCAGGCATATTCCAATGGAAACTATGTAGAGTGTGCAAAACATCTCTTAAAGGTAGATAAGTCCTCTCTGCCATCTTCAACCGCTAAGAATTTATATACATCAATGAAGGATAAGGCATTCCAGAATGCGGCAACACAGTTATATAACAGTGGAAAGGCTTCCTTTGATGCATATAAATATCAGGATGCATTAGATGACCTTGAGCAGTCTTATAAGTATGATAAGAGCTACAATACGGAGTATCATATTGCGATGTGCTATAAGTACTTAAATAAGAATACAGATAAGGCACAGGAATATTTCTATGATATTATCAATAATTCAGGAGATAGTGATTTGATTCGTAAGGCAGCAAATCTTGGTCTTGATATGGTAATTAACTCTGCGAAAGAAGCAGCAGCGAAGGCGAAAAAAGATTCCAAGTCCGATTCTAAGTCAGAGGATGAAGGAGATTCTGGCAGTTCCTCATCAAAGAAGAAGGATACGAAGAGTACAACAGAAGAAGATTTTAGTACAGATACTTCTAACTAAATAATTATAATAAATAAAAATAAGTTCGACAAAATATGTCGGACTTATTTTTTTGTTTTGGATAAAATGTAGTTGTTTGAAACTATGTAGATATTTCACAGATCTATTGTATAGGGAAGGTTTTGTTTATGAAAAAGTGTTAAATCATTTTTAAACAGAATTTGAGTGCAAATCATTAAAGAAAAGGAGAGGGAAAATGGGTTGTTGTCATGTAAAAAAACAATGTCTGGTTATCCGGCTTCCAAAGGAAATTGATCATTATCAGGCGGAAAAAATAAGGCAGGAATGCGAAAAGAGTTTTATGAATTTTTTAATCAGAGATATTATTTTTGATTTTTCAGATACCTCATTTATGGACAGCTCCGGAATTGGACTGGTACTGGGAAGGGTGCGAAAGGTACACCCAATTAAAGGGAAAGTGTATCTGTTTGGAGGAAATGAACTGATTCAGAAAATGTGGAAAATGTCTGGAGTACTAAATTTAGTAACGGTTTTAAACAGTATCGATGAAGTAAAGGAGGTATACGAATGAGACAGACAGGAGAAGCCGGAAATAGTTTGAAAATGATATTTCGTAATCATCCGGAGAATGAAAGAATCGTACGGACAACAGCAGCCGTTTTTGTTTCCGTATTAGACCCGACTTTAGAAGAACTTTCTGATTTTAAAACAGCAGTTTCAGAGGCCGTTACCAATGCGATCATCCATGCCTATCCCAAAACAGGGGGCGATATTGAAGCTTATTTTAAAAGAGAAAATAAAAAAATAACGGTGATTATTACTGACTATGGAGTGGGAATAAAAGATGTTGAGAAGTCGATGCAGCCTTTATATACGACATTACATACACAAGAAAGGTCTGGAATGGGATTTACATTTATGGAGGCATTTGCAGATGAGGTAAAAGTGAAAAGTGAAGTGGGAAAGGGGACAACAGTAAAGCTTATAAAGTGGATAGGAAAGGAGGAGGAGTGTGGAACGGACCTGTGAGTTAATCAGGCAGGCAAAGGAAGGAAATAAAGAAGCACAGACAGCTTTAGTAGAAGAAAATTCAGGTCTTATATGGAGCGTTGTAAAACGTTTTCAGGGACGGGGATATGATAAAGAAGATTTGTATCAAATTGGAAGCATCGGACTGTTGAAGTGTATTGAAAATTTTGATCTTGAAAGGAAAGTGAAATTTTCCACCTACGCAGTGCCGTTAATTATGGGTGAAATTAAACGTTTTTTAAGGGACGATGGACTTGTAAAGGTAAGCAGAAGTCTTAAGGAAGCTTCCTATAAAATAAAAAGAGAAAAAGAACATTATGAGAAGTTATATAATAGAGAACCAACTTTAAAAGAAATTGCAGCAACCTTAGATATGGAGGAGGAGGACATACTTATGGCACTGGAATCCTCACAGGAAGTATGTTCTCTCCATCAGGTTATTTATCAGAATGAAGGGGATGAAATCCATTTAGAAGATAAATTAGAACAACAGACGAATTTTATTGAACAGACTGTAGATACTATCTATGTGCAGGAGTTATTACAGAAATTAAATAAAGAGGAAAGAAAATTAATAGAATTAAGATATTTTCAGAATCAGACACAGGCGGTTATTGCTCAGATTATGGGAATATCTCAGGTACAGGTATCAAGAATGGAAAAAAAGATATTAGAAAAGTTACGGCTGCATTGTCGGACTTAACAGCATTACAAAAAACATAATAAGGATTGTTATGCCAATTAAAATAGCACAATAAAGGTAAAAAACAACAATGGAGAAAACAATTATTTATTTAAAAGCGGAGCAAAGCTCTTATGTCAATCACGAAAAGATTCATATTGGAGATATTTCTTCTGTATATTGCAAAGATAAAAAAACAGAAGAGCTGATTCGAAATATTATTTTGTATGAGTTTGATAAAAAGAAGGAGAAAGAGGGACGAATTTTCCTTTCTATTTTACTCTTGATCGAAAAAATTTCGGAGCAGATTCCACATGGTGAAGTCCGCAATGTAGGTGAATTAGACATGGTTGTGTATTATAAGGCTGAAAATACAGAAGATAAGAAATGGATTCAGACAGTAAAAATTTTATTTATTTGTGCAACTTGTTTTTTTGGAACGGGAATTACGGTGATGGGATATAACAACGATGTAGATATGGCAAAAGTATTTGAACAGTTGTACAAAGTATTTGTGGGAAGAAAACCGGATGGAGTGACGTTTGTGGAACTGTTTTATTCAGTAGGACTGGCATTGGGAATTTTTCTGTTTTTTAATCATGTTCCGGGAAAAAAAGTCACAAACGAGCCAACACCGATACAAGTGCAAATGCGTCTTTATGAGCAGGATGTAAATCAGACTTTTTTACTGGGAGCTTCAAGGAAAGGAGAGGAAATGGATGTTTCCAGTGACGCTGATAATAAATAAGGTTATTTTAGGCTGGGTCGCTTTTGGTGCAGGATTTGCAGTAGCGGGTGGTTTTATTGCATTTATTAGTCTGATCGGAATTGTAACAAGACTTGCAGGAATGACAAAAACAGCGAATGCTATTCCTATATATGAAAATAGTATGGCTTTAGGATTTATTTTATTTAATGTATTGTCGTTGTATCAACCAACATTCTTGAAAAATTTTCCAATGGCAGGACTTTTTATCATTTATCTTGCAAGTTTGTTTACAGGAATTTTTGCGGGATGTCTTGCGGGAGCGGTGGCAGAAGTAGTAAATATTATTCCAATTTTTTCCCGCAGGGTAAAATTAAGAAAGGGATTTCCTTATATGGTAAAAGCAGCGGCACTGGGGAAATGTATAGGCTGCCTGATTCAATTTTATCTTTTTAATCTGTAAGATATCAGGGTCAAAATACTTTTGCCACCAGTATCATCTGCAAAAATGAATACAAAAATAAGAATACTTTTATAAAATCAGGAGATACTTTCAAGAGATATTCTTGAAAAAATGACAAAGAGCTTTAAAGGGGGATGAAATATATGAAAAAAGAACTTACGAATCAGGAGTATGCCAGAAAAGTAAAACAGTTAACACCGAAGTTTAGCTCGTTTTCAAATTGCTGGCATGCCTTTGTATCCGGAGGTGCAATCTGCGTTCTGGGAGAAGCTATACGTCAGATCGCATATAACAAAGTAGGAGTGGATGAAGAAAATTCATACATTGTAGTAAGCGTTTGTCTGGTATTGTTAAGTGTGATTCTTACAGGTTTTCAGGTCTATGAACCGATGGCAAAGTGGTGTGGGGCAGGGACGCTGGTTCCGATTACCGGATTTGCGAATTCGGTTGCCTCCCCGGCGATTGAATATCAAAAAGAAGGACAGGTTTTTGGAATTGGTGTAAAGATTTTTACAATAGCGGGGCCTGTTATCTTATATGGTGTGTTTAGCAGTTGGGTGGTAGGTGTCATATATTGGATTTTTTCAAGATAAAAGAAAAGGAATGTTGTAAAAATACAAAAATGATCAAAAGATTTTGCAATGTAATTCACAGTAATATATAATATAGCTATCATTGCACGTTTGGAGAAGAAAATGACAGAGAAAGAACACTTAGAAGAAATTATTTTATCGATGGATTTAAAGAAAGAGTTACAACAAAAAGTAGTTGATAATTATCAGAAAATGCATAAAGCAGGATTTGAAGAAGGAGCCGCTTTGTTTCTTGCAGCCGCTTATTTTACAGGTAAGCCGGATGAGACAGTAGAACCGTTATTACGAAGACTGAAGAGGATTATGGAAAGCAGGACGGATATAATAAGCGGTGCAATGCTGGCGGCATCCTATTATGGTATGGAAGAGCTTTCTATGCGGCTTCCGATTCTGGAAGAAGGAGTAAAGAATATATCAGCGAATAAGGAGTGGGCAGAAGCACTTACCGGTATCATTATGATTGCAGATGGAGGACCGGCAGAGGTAGCGAAGGCAATTCAGTGGTATATGTTTTTGATGAAAAAACAGTTTGATATGAAGTTTGACATGAAGTTTGATATGAAGAGTTGTCGTATGGCAAGAGTAATAGGAATATTAGCGGTGCTCTCTTCTCCTAATATTCTGGGAGAGAAAATGTTTAACAAAATAACCAAGAAGCTTGAAACGGAAATAAAGAAAGAGAATGTGTTAGATAAAGAAGCTCTCTTTTTTGACGAAATATGTAAATTTATCAAACAATTACAAAGACGGGAAGAAGAACATATAAGAAAGCTACAAAGAACGAGTTATACTATTTTAACTGGTGAAAAGAATGTTACAGCATCGGATTTTGATTATAATAAAGAAGATGGTCCGGAAGAAGAGCTTAGTCTAAATGGAAGTAATCTTTTTACCGGTATGAAACAAGAGGTAGATATTATTTTGACAGCGATACATTTGATTTGATGTAGAATGAGATAGAAATAATGAGACAGGTAAAATAGAGAAAAGCCTGGAGTCAGGCACAAAGAAAGACGAGGTACATAGTGAAAAAGAATTATAAATTAACAATATGCTATGATGGCAGCAGGTATTATGGGTGGGAGCACCAGCCGGACAGAGATACGATACAGGGAAAGTTAGAGAATGTATTAACGAAAATGTGTGGAGAATTCATAGATGTACTTGGTGCCGGCAGAACGGATGCAGGAGTTCATGCCAGAGGAATGGTTGCAAATGCAGTATTTGATGCAGCAGATAAGGAAAGAGGCGGCAGGGAACGGACCCCAGATGAAATTCGGGACTATATGAATCGCTATCTTCCGGATGATATTGCGGTAAAGGAAGTAAAAGAGGCATCCGAACGATTTCATGCAAGATATAAAGCGGTTGGTAAGTTATATCGTTACACTTGTTATGATGGTCCGGTAAAACCAGTGTTTCAGAGAAAGTATGTAACGGTGTTGGAAAAAAGACCGGATTTAGAAAAGATGCAGCAGGCCGCAGCCTATCTTGAAGGTAAACATGATTATAAAAGCTTTTGTGGGAATCCACGGATGAAGAAGTCAACAGTGCGTGTTGTTGATAAGATCGAAATTACGAGAAAAGGAAGTTTTATTTACTTTGATTTTCATGGAACAGGTTTTCTCCAAAATATGGTACGAATTCTTGTCGGAACACTTTTAGAAGTCGGAAAAGGCAAGATAAAACCGGAACAGATTCCTGAAATTATTGAGGCGAAGAACAGGCAGATGGCAGGTCCGACAGCACCGCCACAGGGATTATGCCTGATTAAAGTGGATTATTAGTTAACAAAAACAGATAAAGCGAATAAAAAGTGGAATAAAGAGTGAAATAAAGAAATGAATAAAAATGGATTACAGTATAAGTATTACAACGATAACTATACTGTAATTCATTTTTTTTGTTTTTTTAGAAATATCATACATAAATCCAAGGAAAAAGGAAAATACTATTTGAAAAAATAGTATGTCTAAAAGGTTGATAGAAAGGTGGTATTTTTGTGCAGCAAATGAAAGGAAAGCAGAGTATTTTATTTCAAAATCCAGTGAAAATAATGAGTCATGCGTGTGTGGGTGGAAAGAAAGAAGGGGAAGGTCCGATCGGGAAACATTTAGATTTGGTTGTAGATGATCCTATGTTTGGAAAAGAAAACTGGGAAGAGAGTGAAAGTAGTTTCCTTAAGACAGCAGGAGAGATTGCCATCAGAAAGGGAAAAAAGAAAAAAGAAGAAATACGAATGGCTTTTTGTGGCGATTTATTAGGTCAGCTCATCGCCTCATCTTTTGGAATTGCGGAGCTTGGAATACCGTATTACGGAGTATACGGAGCGTGTTCTAGTATAGGAGCGGCATTATCTATTGGTGCGATGACGGTAAATGGAGGATTCGCAGATCTGGTATTAACCGGTTGCTCCAGTCATTTCGCCAGTGCGGAAAAAGAGTTTCGTTTTCCTCTTGGATATGGAAGTCAGCGACCGTACAGTGCAACCTGGACGGTGACAGGGGCAGGAGCCTTTTTGTTGAATACACAAAAAGGTGATGTAGAAATTCGTGGGATAACAACAGGAAAGATTAAAGATTATGGTGTAGTAGATCCGTTTAATATGGGAGCTTGTATGGCTCCGGCGGCGGCAGATACGATTTATCAAAGTTTAGTAGATTTTGAAATGCAGCCAAAAGACTTTGATCTGATTATTACAGGAGATTTAGGCAGTGTAGGGCAAAAACTGTTGTTTGAGATTCTTGACGAAAATCATAAAGACATTAAGAAAAACCATATGGATTGTGGGATGCAGATTTTTAATGCAGATAGCCAGGATACACATGCCGGAGGTAGTGGGTGTGCCTGTTCTGCCTTAATGCTGTCAGCGGTGATTTTACCTAAACTGTCAAGTGGCGAGTGGAAAAGAGTCCTTTTTGTGCCAACAGGAGCATTGCTCTCACAGGTTTCCGCAAATGAAGGGCGAACGATTCCTGCAATAGCACACGCAGTATGGCTGGAATCCGGAAAGGAGAAAAAATGATATATATAAAAGCATTTGTAGTAGGAGGAATCATTTGCACATTAGTACAGATTTTTTTGGATAACACAAAGCTCATGCCGGGGAGGGTCATGGTATTACTCGTAATAGCAGGAGTAATCCTCGGAGCGGCAGGTCTTTACGAGCCTTTAATAAAATGGGCAGGCTGCGGAGCTAGTGTTCCGTTATCGGGATTCGGGTACAACTTATCTAAAGGTGTGATAGAAGCTGTAAAAGAAGAAGGAACCATCGGTTTATTTAAAGGAGGACTAAAAGCTGCGGCAGCAGGCACAAGTTCTGCCTTAATCTTTTCTTATCTGGCAGCACTTGTTTTTCAACCTCAAATGAAAAAATAACTATTTAGTTTATTAAGGAACGGACGAACCCCGGAAATAAAAGAATCCTTATTTATTAAAGAAGACGGACGAAAAATAAAAAAGTATATAGTAGCATCTGTGCCAGTAGTCGCTGTGTGAAGAATGTTCGCAAAAAAGCTCGCATTCTTTACTCGCTCCGAGGTCACATCTGCTACTATATACTTTTTTATTTTTCTGTTTTTCGTCAACTCTTCAAATAAGGATTCTTTTATTTCTGCGGTTCTCGTCTGTTGCTAAATTGAAGATGAGAACTAAATAGTATGGGAAGGAAGAGGGGGAGAAGACGGAACGAATCGGCTGATTTGATAGATTATCAATTATCTGCAATGGGAATATTTTTCTGTTTTTAGTAATATTTCGCTGAATATTATAGTTGCAAAGCGAATTATTAATATATTGTCGCAATATTTTATATAAAACGTGAATCCCCACATCTGAAGCAAGAATCCCCCAATTTCTTCCGTCTTCTCCCCCTTCTCTCTCACTTACTATTTAATTTAACTTCTTCTACTGGAGCCAAGAGACAGAAAAATAAAAAAAGAAAGTAGGGTTAAATGTGACCTCGGAGCCAGTATGGAATGCAAGCCTATAAGCGAGCATTCCATACGCAGCGACTACTGGCACATTTACCCTCTTTCTTTTTTTATTTTTCGTCCGTTTTTTAGTAAATTAAATAGTTATTAATTATTGGTTGAGTATTTTTTGGATTTGTTTGCTTATATCATCGGGGGTTGTATTATTTTTATTTTGTTCTAATTGTTGTTTTTTTAGTTTTTCTGCTTCTTTTTCCTTCTTTTTTTCGAGTACTTTTTGATGCCATTCTTCGGTATGAATAGTACATTTATTTTTGTTGACATCAATATTCAGGAAATAAGGTTCATCATCTGTCCTGCCGGAAGAATGTTTCGGACGAACACGGAAAATTTTCGTGTAACGGAATTTCTCCGGACAATATTTTTGTGCGACTAGATGTGTTTTTGAGCAGAAGGTAACAGCGATATGTGCATCGCAGCTATCTTTTGGTACAGTTCCCGAAGCGAAATATTCTGTACGAACCATAGATTTTTCCGGGTCTTTTGAACAAATATCCGGTAAGGCTTTTTTTCCGGATTTGATACAAATCGTAGCTTTTTTGATATCTTTACAGGATGGAAAACTTTTTACTTTTTGTTTTTTCTCCTTAATAGCACGATCCATAATCTTTTTCCAGATTACCTTGTGATAGTCTTCATCATTATCAAAAGAAGTATTATAATCATAGCCGGTCCATACAGATGCGGTATAATAAGGTGTATAGCCGCAGAACCAATAATCATAATTGTTAGAAGTAGTACCGGTCTTTCCGGCTGCTGGCATACCGGAATCGAGTCTGGCAGCTTCTCCGGTTCCTTTTTTTACGACATCCTCCATAGCGTTTGTAAGAAGCCAGGCTGTAGATTTTTTCATTACCTTTTTGGATTTCTTTTTGTTGCTCAAAAGGATATTCCCATTACTGTCTTTGACGGTTGTATAAAGTACAGGTTTGTTGTAGGAACCCTGATTAGCAATAGCAGCATAGGCTGCGGTTAGCTCTACATTTGTGACACCGTCAGTAATACCACCAAGTGCAAGAGCTTGGTTTACATCACTTTCATAAGCACCGGTTGTATTTACCCGGTTGCTTACTAAAGTAGTAAAACCAAGTTTTTGGAGAAAATCAAATCCCACCTGAGGAGTAAGGTCTGTCAGAGCCTTTACTGCAACAATATTATTAGAATGAATAATCGCATCACGAATTGTTGTCAGTCCCTTGTAGCTTGTTGAAACATAGTTTGTGACCTTTTGACCGTTTTCATAGCGATAAGGTGCATCATCGAATACCGTAGCGAGTGTCATGCTCCCTGTATCAATACCGGGTGCGTAAGTAGATAAAATCTTAAAAGTAGAACCGGGCTGACGTTTTACTCCGGTTGCACGATTTAATGCAAGGTCATCCTGCTTCTTTCCACGCCCGCCAACAAGAACCTTTACCTGTCCGTTTTTCTGGTCGATCAAAGAATAAGAAAGCTGTGGTTCTAAAGAATAATGAATAGTTTCTGAAAAACCTTTATCATCTTTTTTTTGTACAGATTTACGGAAAGCCCTTGCGGCAGTATTCATTGCTTTTTTAGAACTATAAATAGTCTTATAATTTGGATCTTTTTTCTTTTTACGGAAATAAGCAGCTACATTTGATTCAGTGTAGTTGCTGGTGGAACCATCAGAATGTGTGATCTGAAGTTTATATTCCAGCGAAAACTTGGTGTCTACAGGATAATTCTTTTTGTTGTTGATTACAGAATCAGCAATCTTTTGCAGCTTTGTGTTCTGAGTAGAATAAATACGCAGTCCTCCACGATAAACAAGCTGGTATGCCTGAGATTGCGTATATCCTTTTTGTTCCTGCAGATCAGCCACGATTTTGGTGATCAATGCATCTGTAAAATAAGAGTAGACAGAATCCTTACGGCCTTTTATTGTTGCTTTTTCAATTCGTGAATAAACGTTATCTTCAAGGGCAGCTTGGTATTCTTTATCATTAATATAATTTAACTGATACATTTTCTTAAGAATCAATCGTCGTCTTATATCGTTGTCTTCAGGATGGTCTACCGGATTTAAATTGGTTGGGTTTTTAGTAATGCCGGCTAAAACAGCACATTCAGATAAAGACAGCTCCTTTGCAGATTTGCCAAAGTAATAGTTGGCAGCAGTTTCGACACCGAGAGTTCCTTTTCCTAAATTTATTGTATTCAGGTAATCCGTGAGAATTTTGTCTTTTGAATACTTTTTTTCGGACTTTATAGCCAGATATTGCTCCTGTATCTTTCGTTTTATTTTTGCGATGATATTCGTTTCTCCTCCGGCTTCAAATACATTGTTCTTAATGAGCTGCTGCGTAAGTGTGCTTGCACCCTGAGAGGTTGAAGCTTTCCGGATATCTGCCCACAGAGCACGTAGTATTCCTTTAAAATCAATTCCGTCATGTTCATAAAAGCGTTCATCTTCAATGGAAATAAAAGCATTTTTCAGATTATCAGGAATCTGCTCATAAGTAATAGAGATTCGGTTAGAAGAGTAATCTGAAAGCTGTTGAACTACTTTGTTATTATCATCATACACAATGGTAGCAGAATATTTAGGTGCAAGGGAAAAATCCTCAGGTGCGCTGTCTATAATTCCCTGAAAGGAGCCGTATAAAAAACCGGCTCCACTAATAAAGACTGCACAGATAAAGAACAAAATAATTCGGAAAGTAATTACCGATGCAGTCGTTCGTACTTTTTTCTTTTTGGAAAGTAAATCTTCCCGCTTCTTTTTTATAGATTGTTCATTATAATTCATAAGTATATCCTGTTATCTGAATGAAAAGGTTATCTTACGGGAACGATTTCAATCCAGTATCCATCTGGATCGTTAATAAAATAGATTCCCATAGAAGGGTTTTCATAGCAGATGCATCCCATCTCTTCATGCTTTTTATGGAAAGCATCATATTCATCTGTCTTGAAAGCCAGATGGAATTCTTCATCACCAAGATTATATGGTTCCTTTCGGTCACGCATCCAGGTTAATTCGAGACTAAAGCCAGTGCGTCCGTCGCCAAGATATACAATCTTAAAACTTCCGTCACTGGAATCTTTTTCACGAACAACAGAAAGACCAATTGCTTCCTTATAAAAAGCAATACTTTTTTCTAAGTCAAGAACGTTAAAGTTAAAATGGTTAAATTCAATCATAATAAACCTCCTTGTTTGTACATAAAACATAAAATTTCTATGCTTTGTATTATAACATAGAAGAACCGACAGGGCAAATTTGCAAATTTACAAACTTCTTCTTTACAAAAGCGAGAAAGATTATATAATAAAAATGGAGTTTTGTGTAATTACAGGATGCAAATTGCTCGGATGAGAGAAAGGAGAGAAAAGATGAAGGAAAAGAGAAAGATTCTATTGGCTTTGATGTTTATTTTTACATTTGCCCTGATTCGGTTTAATACAGTAGATGTGCATGCTGCCAGTAAGTATACAATTTATGTAAATCGAAGTACGAATATTGTTAATGTAACAAATTCAAAAACAGGCAGACTTGTAAGAGCGATGTATTGTTCTACAGGGAAGAGTTACAGAACGATAAAGGGTACATACAGTACAACGGCAAAGTATAAATGGAGACCGTTGATCCACGGTGTTTACGGACAATACAGTACAAGAATTCATGGACCGTATCTGTTCCATTCGGTACCTTATTATAGTACCAATAAGAGTCAGGTTTCTAATAAAGAGTATAATAAGCTTGGACAGCAGGCATCTGCAGGCTGCATTCGTCTGGCAGTGACAGATGCGAAGTGGATTTATGATAATTGTCGTATTGGAACGAAAGTTGTTATCGGTGAGAATCGTAAATTAAAGAAACCTACACGTCCGAAGGTTAAGGTATCTACGAAGAGAAGGGCAGGCTGGGATCCTACTGACCCGGATACAAAGAATCCGTATCGTCCTGGACTGGTACTTAAGAAAAATGCGAAAAAGACGATTCCTTATGGAAGTATATTTGATATAAAAGATATGGTAAAGGCAACTTCTTCGTATGCTTCTTCTAATGCCTTGTTAAAAACAATGCAAGTAAAAGGAAGGGTAAATACAAAGAAGACGGGTACATATAAAGTACAGTGTACGATTACAGATCCATATACTACAGTCAGTGTTACTAAAACATTTACCTTTAAGGTTGGGAAGAAACCAAAGACAACAACCGAGAATAAGACACCCATAAAGGAAAGTTCACAAGAAAAAGTAACAGAATAATTTGTGCTAACTATCATCCACTCTTCAGTTAGAAATTGAAGAATTTGGATATAATTATATTACATTTTTATGATGCAGGAGGAAAAACCTATGGCAGAACCTTATAACCATAGAGCCGTTGAGCAAAAATGGCGCCAGAAATGGGAAGAGAACCCGATTAACGTAAATGATGGAAAGAAACCGAAATACTATTGTCTTGATAT
>CAKREJ010000010.1 GCA_934317185.1 uncultured Anaerobutyricum sp.
AATCTTCAGGCAAATGATATTTTACAGTTAGTGGATGAGGAATATGGAGTTTCACATTATGGAACGGTAAAATATACCCATAATGAGATGTACTGGATTGGATACATCTATAGATATTTTGCAATCACCTACGAATTTACATCAGCACGAGTTTATAAAATCGTAAAACCGAAAGAATTGCGGGAATTATTTTTGCCATATCATACATTAGACCCATCTCAGGCTATAGAGAGAATATTAGAGGCAAAAGGACTGTTGCTTGATGAGGAAGCGGAACTACAGCGACAGTATGAAATCTTTAAAAGAATACGGAAAATGTAAGATGGTCTCAGTAGAATATATTCATAGCTGGTGTGCTAATTCTATAGAAGTAAAAACAGATTTGGCAGTGGGTGTGGCATGAATGGCAGGGGGCCTGTATATAAAAAAACAGATGCTTTGCAGATTTCAAAATGCAAGCCATCTGTTTTTTATATTAATTATAAATCTTTTGATGCGATTCTTTATTCCATACAGGAATTTCTGCCATAGGGTTAAGACCTATTTGGATGTCATATCATCAGCTTTCTTACGAAGCTTAGCCATCATTCCTTTTTTCTCTGGCTTTGGAACCGGAGCTTTACGGAAGTTGTTGATGCTTGTGATGTAGATACCGCTGACCATTGCCTTAATCTCAGCTTTTACCGGGATTAAATCATATACGTTCTCGTCGGCGATAAGGCTTGTAACCTTTGGTCCGATCTTAGCCTTTACTACAGGCACTTTTGCACGGTGAGCTCTCTTTGGAGTCTGGTCAATGACAATCTGTGGAAGACCGGAATCTTTTAAAGGGAGTCTCTTTTTATCTATTACGAGCATAGTGACCGGAGTAGCGGCGCTGAATAACTGTTCTTTTTGTTCTTGTTGTTCTTTCTGAAGCTTGGAACCTTTGTAATAAAGGAATCCGAGAATGGCGAGTGCAATTAAAAGGATAATTGCAAAAACGATCCATGGGTTCATAATTATTCCTCCTGTTCTTTCTTTTGATAACACAAATTTCATTGTAACATTATTTGTGTTAATTGAAAAGAAAAAATTACGGTTTTATGCTACTTTTTCGTATAAATAAGCTTTTTGAAGCTGGTTACTGTGAGGTAAGCATATCTTCAATAGCTTTCTTAGCGTATTCTCCGGCAAACTTCTTTTCTGTGGCAGGAAGCTCTGAGATTTTAAACGGTGTGCCGAAGGAAATCGTTACATGAGACGGACAAACACGAAGTCCAGGATTGTTTTCGAAAATGTCTCTTGTGCCGGTGATGGCAACAGGAACGATAGGAGCTTTGGCTTTTTGAGCCATTTTCAGGCTGCCACCCTTGAATTCCCCAAGTTCTCCATCGGTACTTCTTGTGCCTTCCGGATAAATACACATGGAATATCCTTCTTTCAGATATTCTGCACCTTCAAGGATGGTCTGTAATCCTTTGCGGACATCTTTGCGGTCTAAGAACAGGCAGTGAATACGCTTCATCCAGGAAGAGAGTCCCGGAATGTTTCCGAGACTGTCCTTTGCGACAAAGCCTACGCCGCCGGGAATAGAAGCTCCTGTAACGATGATGTCAAAGTAACTGCTGTGGTTTCCGACAAAGAGTGAAGCTTCGTCCGGGATATTTTCCAGTCCCTTTACCTCGACCGTGACACCGGATATTTTTAGAAGATGACGAAATACCTTCTGAATATGCTCCTGTGCAATGTGAGAAGCCTTCTGTGGCTCGGTCTGTTCAAGCTTTTTTAAACGAATCCTTTCGGGAGTCGTAAAGATTAAATAAAAAAATACATAAATTGCAATACAGATAGAACGAAAAGTCATAATTTCCCCCTCTCTTACGTTTTAGCGTCCGTAAAGCTTTGTTATGTCGTAAAGTCGTTTTGCGACATCGCTGGTAAAAAGCTCTTTCTTTACACGATAAGCCCAATTGCCTTCTGCCTTTCCCGGAGTGTTCATACGGTATTCGCTTCCCTGACAGAACAGATCCTGAACAGGAATCAAAGCAAAGCGGGCAGGAGTTCCAAAGCAGGTACGGATGAAGTCCCAGCTAATCTGAGAGCCGTCTGTGTTCATATAGCGGCGTACTTTATCACGAGCTTTTTCGGAAGCGGCTGCATACCAGCCTGTTGTAGTGTCATTATCGTGAGTTCCTGTATAGCATACGCAGTTATATGGCTGATTATAAGGAAGATAGCTGCTGTCATCATCTTCAAAAGCAAACTGGAGAATCTTCATACCCGGTAGTCCGAACTTATCACGTAATGCACGAACTTCATCCGTGATAATACCGAGATCTTCTGCGATGATAGGTGGTTCTTCTCCAAAAGAGCGGGTTAATGCTTCAAAGAAATCATCCTTCGGCCCATCGACCCATTTACCATTTAAAGCGGTTTCAGAATCAGCAGGAATCTCCCAGTAGCTTTCTAATCCACGGAAATGGTCGATACGAACGATGTCACTTAATAAGAACTGAGTTTTAAAACGTTCCATCCACCATGCATAATCGGTCTTTTTGTGATATTTCCAGTCATAAAGAGGGTTGCCCCATAACTGTCCGGTTGCACTGAAATAGTCCGGTGGTACGCCGGCTACAACCGTTGGGAACCCATCAGAATCTACCTGAAACAGTCTTGGCTCCGCCCACACATCGGCACTGTCACCAGAAACAAAGATTGGAATATCTCCGATCAAAAGGATGTCCTTCTCATTTGCGTAGGCTTTGAGCTGACTCCACTGGCAAAAGAATGTCCACTGAAGGAACTTCTCATAAAGAATCTCATCTTCAAGGTCACGTTCAATTACTGCCTTCTGGGACTTCGTTGGTTTGCGGTACTTTTTCTCCCATTCTAACCAGTGAGCACCGTCTTTGGACTTCTTGATTGCCATGAACATGGCGTAATCATCCAGCCAGTGAGCACTTTTACAGAAAAGAGCAAGTTCCGATTTAAGCTCGCTTTCTTCCGGAAGTTCTTTAAAACGGTTAAATGCCTTTTTGAAAAGTTCTTCTTTGTATTCTCGTACAGCTTTAAAGTCAACTTCTTCTTCCGGGAAAGCAGGAACATTACTTAAGTCTGCTTCTGTTAGAAGACCATCCTTCATAAGAAGCTCCGGACTGATCAGAAGCGGCTGGCCTGCGAAAGAAGAGAAGCACTGATAGGGACTGTTATGTCCTCCGGTAGGACCGAGAGGCAGTATCTGCCATAAATGCTGGCCGGCTTCCTGTAAGAAATCTACGAAGCGATAAGCTTCCGGTCCCAGATCTCCAACACCAAACTTACCTGGTAAGGATGTTGGGTGAACTAAAATACCGGAAAGACGACGCATTCTTTTTAAAATTGAAAATTTATCGTTCATAAGAACCTCCCTTAAATTAAATGTATTTATAAAATCAGATATGTGAGATTTTAATAATACACTTAGTAATACTGCAATTTATTATACTGAATTTTGACAAAAATCGCAATGATGAATACGGATTTGTCCGGACAATAATACAGAAATTTTATTCGTTTTCTTGTGTGATGAATGAAATAAAATTTTTAGGAGAACGCTATATAAATTTTTAGATAAAATATTTATATAAATATTTATATTGAGAGAGGGAGAAAAAGGATAAAATTGGATAAATGATGCAAAAACTATAGTGAATATGCATAAATCATAACCCTAATATATAGATATATTTCACATAATTGATTTTTTTGAAATGTTTTTGATAAAAAAATATTGAAAAACACATATAAAAAATTTATAATGAACACAGCAAGGAGGAAGTTAGATATGAAAGCCAGTATAAAGCAGATTAGTGAGATAACAGGCTTTTCCCCGGCAACAATTTCGAATGCACTGAATCACAAAAAAGGTGTGAATCAGAAGACTGCAGAGAGAATTTTTCAGGTGGCAAAAGAAATCGGATATATCTCAGAGAATAAAATTACAAAAATAAAACTGGTTATCTACAAGAGAAACGGGTTGATCATTGATGATTCCCCTTTCTTCCCTATTTTATTGAAGGGTGTAGAGAGTGAGTGCCGGGCCTCAGGATATGAGATGGTCATATGTAATGTGGATCGCAATGATCCAGATTATGAAGAACAGGTCAGACTAATTCTCAATGATACCTCTTCTGCGATACTTTTACTTGGGACAGAGATGATGGATGAGGACTTTCCTTTATATATGAGTGGGAATTGTCCGATGGTGCTCTTAGATTGCTGGAGTTCGAATTACTCCGTGAATGCTGTGTTGATTAATAATGCAGATTCGGCGGTAACAGCGGTCCAATACCTTATTAATAAGGGACATAGAGAGATAGGATATCTCAGAGGAAGGTTCCGTATTAAGGCATTTACTTCCCGTTGTGCGGGATACAGCAGAGCACTTTCCAAGAATAACATTGAACTAAACAGCCAGTATATTTTCACAGTAAGTACTACGATGGATGGTGCTTATAAAGATATGAAGGAGTATCTGGCAAAGGGAGCGAAGATGCCGACTGCATTTTTTGCAGATAACGACATGATAGCACTCGGATGTATCAAGGCTTTTCGGGAAGCAGGATACAGAGTACCGGAAGATATTTCGGTCGCAGCATTTGATGATCTTCCGTTCTGCGAGATTTCTTCGCCACGGCTGACAACGATTAAAGTATTTAAGTACGAGATGGGTCAGATCGCAGTCAGACGTTTGATAGAAGTCATGAGGGACGGTGGTAAAATAAATACAAAAACACAAGTGTGTACGGAGTTTGTAGAGCGTGACAGCGTGATCGATCTAAACTCCGCCTCAAAAAAAGGAGGAAATTAGAGGATGGATAAGGTAGTACTTGGTTTTGCACCAACAAGAAGAGCAATTTTTTCAGCACCGGCAGCAGTGGAGTATCGTGGGCTGACAGCAAAGAGATTAAAAGAGTTAAATGTAGATTTTGTAGATATTGATGATGTGAATGATGAAGGACTTCTGTATGATGATGAGGGAATGGAGAAAATCTATACGAAGTTTAAACATGCAAAGGTAGATGGTTTATTTGTTCCTCACTGTAACTTTGGTACAGAGTATGAAGTTTGCCGTCTGGCTAAGAAGTTAGATGTTCCTGTTTTATTATGGGGACCAAGAGATGAATGTCCGGATGAGAACGGTATGCGTCTTCGTGACAGCCAGTGTGGTTTATTCGCAACAGGAAAGGTTTTAAGAAGATTTGGAATTCCATTTACTTATTTAAAGAACTGCAATCTTGAAGATGACTGTTTTGCAGAAGGAATTGACCGCTTCTTAAGAGTCTGCAATGTAGTAAAAGCATTCCGCAACACAAGGGTTCTTCAGATTTCCACAAGACCGTTTGATTTCTGGTCAACTATGTGTAACGAAGGCGAATTACTTGAGAAGTTCGGTATTCAGCTTTCACCGATTCCAATGCCGGAATTAACACAGACAATGAAAGATGTAAAAGAGAATTCACCGGAAGAAATCAAAGAAGTAACAGATTTTTGCCGAGAAAAGATGTGCATTAAAGTTACACCGGAACAGCTTGATAACGTGGCAGCCTTAAAGATTGCTATGACAAGATTAGGAAAGAAATACGGCTGTAACTGTGGAGCGATCCAGTGCTGGAATGCACTTCAGGATGAAATCGGAATCATGCCATGTGCAGCAAACGCACTTTGTAATGATGAGGGATTCCCGATCGCATGTGAGACAGATATTCATGGAACCATTACTTCCGTACTGGTAGAAGCAGCAGGAATGGGAGAGACGAGATCTTTCTTTGCTGACTGGACAGTTCGCCATCCATATAATGACAACGCAGAACTTTTACAGCACTGTGGTCCGTGGCCAATTTCCATTGCCAAAGAAAAACCAACCATCGATACACCGGTTGCATTTGATTGTTCCGGTTCTCTGATGGCACAGGCAAAAGACGGAGAACATATTTCATTAGTACGTTTCGATGGAGATAACGGAGAGTATTCCTTACTTCTTGGAAACGCTAAAACAGTAGATGGCCCTTACACGAAGGGTACTTATATGTGGGTTGAAGTTGAGAATCTTGACCGCCTTGAAGATAAGCTTGTGCAGGGACCTTACATTCATCACTGCGTAGGAATTCATCAGGATGTAGTACCTGTATTATATGAAGCATGTAAATACATTGGTGTAACACCGGATTTATATGATCCGATCGAAGACAAAGTAAAAGCCATCATCCGTGGTGAAAAAGTAGATAAATAATTTAAGTTAACTATTGTAATTTGATAACTATTCAGATTTGGATAATTTTTGAATGATGTTTATATGAAAAATATATTTTTAAAATATATAGCGAAGCAAACTTATTTGCAAAAGAGCATGAAAGAAGATTTCTGAATAGTTATCTCATTCATTTACATTTATATAGGAGGCATAAAAGTGAATTTAGAAGCATTATCATTTGAATGCAGACAAAATGTCCTTGATATGATTATGGAAGGAAGAGCCGGTCATATCGGCGGGGACTTCAGTGTAATGGATATTCTTATTACATTGTATTTTAAACAGATGAATATCAGTCCTGAAAATCTTGATGATCCTGACAGAGATTTATTCGTTATGAGTAAGGGACATTCCGTAGAAGCATACTATGCGGTTCTTGCAGCAAAAGGCTTCTTAGATATTGAGGATGTTATTAAGAACTTCTCCAAGTTTGGTTCTCCATATATCGGACATCCAAATAACAAGCTTCCGGGAATCGAGATGAACTCCGGTTCTCTTGGACATGGACTTCCGGTTTGTGTTGGTATGGCACTTGCAAACAAGATGGATGGAAAAACAGGTCGTGTTTATACTGTTATGGGTGACGGCGAGCTGGCAGAAGGTTCTGTGTGGGAAGGTGCTATGGCAGCCGGACATTATAAGTTAGATAACCTTTGTGCTGTAGTAGACAGAAACCGTCTTCAGATTTCCGGTAATACAGAAGATGTTATGGCAGATGATGATCTTGATGCACGTTTCCGTGCATTTGGATGGAACTCCATTCACGCACAGGGTAATAATATTGAAGCTTTAAATGAAGCTTTTGAAGAAGCAAAGACATGTAAAGGAAAGCCAACGGTAATTATCGCAGATACGATTAAAGGTTACGGCGGTGGTGAGATCATGGAGAATAAAGCAGACTGGCACCACAAAGTACCTACGCAGGAAATGTACGATACAATTTCCGCTGAACTTTTAAAGAGGAGGGACGCAGCAAATGAATAAGATTGCAAACCGTCAGGTTATCTGTGAAACATTAATGGAACAGGTGAAAGAAGATAAGAGTATCGTTGCTTTATGTAGTGATTCTCGTGGTTCTGCATCCATGACACCATTTTTTAAAGCTTACCCTGAAAATTGTGTAGAAGTTGGTATTGCAGAGCAGAATCTGGTAAGTATCTCAGCCGGTATGGCAAAATGCGGTAAGAAGCCTTTCTGCTTCTCCCCGGCAAGCTTCATTTCTACAAGAAGTTATGAGCAGGCTAAGGTTGATGTTGCTTACTCAAATACCAATGTAAAGTTAGTTGGTATCAGTGGTGGTATCAGTTATGGAGAGCTTGGAATGAGTCATCATTCTGCACAGGATATTGCAGCGATGAGTGCGATTCCTAACATGAGAGTATATCTTCCAAGTGACAGATTCCAGACAAAACACCTTATCGAAGCATTATTAAAAGATGAAAAACCAGCTTACATCCGTACAGGACGTAATCCGGTAGAAGATATTTACACAGAAGACAACTGCCCATTTGAGATGGACAAAGCTACTGTTCTTAAAGAAGGAACAGATGTTGTATTGATCGGCTGTGGCGAGATGGTAAGACCTTGCGTAGAGGCAGCAGAAATTCTTGAAAAAGAAGGAATCAGTGCGACGGTTCTTGATATGTACTGTGTAAAACCTTTAGATACAGAGGCAGTTATTAAGGCAGCTACAAACGCAAAAGCAGTTGTAACAGCAGAAGAACATGCTCCGTTTGGTGGACTTGGCTCTATGGTAGCACAGGTTGTTGGTGCGAACTGTCCTAAGAAGGTGATTAACGTAGCATTACCTGACGCACCGGTAATTACCGGAAATTCTAAAGCAGTATTTGATTACTACGGAATGAACGGCGAAGGAATCGCAGCAAAAGCCAAAGAGGCTCTGGCATAATTATGAAGAAATACGTATTGGGTATTGATCAGAGTACGCAGGGAACAAAAGGTATTATTTTTGATGGTTCAGGCAAGATTATTGCCCGAACCGACCTTGCACATGATCAGATCATAAATGAAAAGGGCTGGGTAGAACATAATCCGGACCAGATTATGAATAATGTTATTCAGGTTGTAAAAAATGTTGTGGAAAAGGCAGGCATTAATAAAGAAGAGATTCTTACCCTGGGTATCAGTAATCAGCGTGAAACGGCAGTATGCTGGAACAAAAAGACAGGCAGACCGGTTTATAATGCGATTGTATGGCAGTGTGCCCGAGGCGAAGCAATCTGTAATAAGATTGCAGAGGACGGTTACGCACAGATGGTACAGGAACATTCCGGAATTCCGTTATCTCCGTATTATTCTGCGGCAAAGATCGCATGGGTACTTCAGAATGTACCAGAAGCAAAGGAAGCAGCAGATAAGGGAGAACTTGCAGTAGGAACGATGGACAGCTATCTTGTATACCAGCTTACAAAAGACCATGCGTTTAAGACAGATTATTCCAATGCCTCCCGGACACAGATGTTTGATGTGTCTGCCCTTGACTGGGATGAAGAATTGATTTCCTTATTTGGAATTAAGAGAGAAATGTTAGCAGAAATCTGCGATTCCAATGCATTGTATGGTTATACGGATTTTGACGGTTATCTTGAGGAAGCTATTCCGATTCATGGCGTGATGGGAGATTCCCACGGAGCGTTATATGGACAGGGATGTGTGAATCCGGGAATGATAAAAGCAACTTACGGAACAGGTTCTTCTATTATGATGAATGTCGGAGAAAAGCCTATTTTCAGTGATAAAGGTGTAGTTACCTCCCTTGCCTGGGTTCTTTCCGGTAAAGTAAATTATGTTCTTGAAGGCAATATTAACTATACCGGTGCAGTAATTACATGGCTGCAAAAGGATCTCGGTCTGATTGCTTCCGCAAAAGAAACTGAGGAACTGGCAAAGAATGCCAATCCGGGAGATACTACTTATCTCGTACCAGCCTTTACAGGTCTCGGCGCCCCTTACTGGGACAGTAAAGCAAAAGCCATTGTCAGTGGGATTACCCGCACGACAGGTAAGGCAGAGCTGGTAAGAGCAGCACTTGACTGCATCGTTTATCAGATTAGTGATGTAGTTAATGCGATGGCAGAAGATTCCGGAATCAAAGTCGATGAGCTTCGCGTAGATGGCGGCCCGACAAAGAATGGTTATCTTATGCAGTTCCAGAGTGATATTTTAGATATTCCGGTTCAGGTACCGGATGCGGAGGAATTATCTGCAATGGGACCGGCTTATGCTGCCGGAATCGCAATGGGAATTTATGAACAGACTGCATTATTTGCAGGTCTTAACCGTACCAGATTTACCCCTGAGATGGATGCGGATACAAGATGTGCAAAATATACAGGCTGGAAAGAAAGTGTTGGACTTGTTTTGACAAAATAGTACATAGAAATACTCTAAACTATGTTAAATACATATCAAACTTAACAAAAAAATACAAGTAAAACTGATAAAATAGTATTGATTTTACAAAAAAATAGGAGTACACTTGTATTACTAAACGTATTGGGATTTGCACAGAAGGGCTAACAGCTTCTGTGTTATCTAGCATATATTTTTCAAAATGAGGAGGAAATGAAAAATGAGAATGTTTAAGAAGGTTTTAGCGGGCTTCGTTGCAGCAGCAATGGTAGCCACGATGGCTGGTTGTGGAAGCAGTAATAGCAGCACAGATAACGGATCAGATAAGGCAGCAGCAGAAGCTACTACAGAAGCTGCAGCTCCTGCAAAAGTTCTTAACACAAATGCAGCAAACAAGCTGATCTACTGTATCACACCATCTACCTCTAACCCTTACTTCGGTACTGTTCAGACAGCATGTAAAGAAGAAGGTAAAAAGTTAGGTTACAAGGTTAAATGTGTATCTCATGATGATGATGCTACAAAGCAGTCCGAGTTATTTGATACAGCTATTTCCGAAGGTGCATCCGCAATCGTGTGTGATAACGCCGGAGCAGATGCTTCTATCGAAGCAGTTCAGAAAGCTTATGACGCTGGAATCCCTACATTCATGGTTGACCGTGAGATCAACAAAGAAGGTCTTTGTGTATCTCAGATCGTAGCTAACAATGACCAGGGTGCTCAGGCAGCAGCAGAAGCATTAGTAGAAGCTACCGGTGGAAAAGGTGACTACGCAGAATTATTAGGACTTGAGTCCGATACAAACTGCCAGGTTCGTTCTAACGCTTTCCACAGAGTTCTTGACCAGACAGACATGAAGATGGTTGCTCAGCAGTCCGCTAACTGGGATCAGACAGAAGGCCAGTCCAAAGCTGAAACAATCTTACAGCAGTATCCAGACATTACAGCAATCGTTTGTGGTAATGATACTATGGCTTGTGGTGCAGCAGCAGCAGTTGCAGCAGCAAACCTTGACCATGACGTATATATCATCGGTGTTGACGGATCTAACGACATGAGAGACAACATCAAAGATGGTAAAGCACTTGCAACAGCTCTTCAGCAGATCGACAAGATCACAAGAAATGCAGTTACTCAGGCTAATGATTACCTGACAAACGGAACTACAGGTCTTGAAGAGAAACAGTTAGTTGACTGTGTTGTAATTACAAAGGATAACGCTGACAAGTTAGATAACTTTGTTTTCGCAGAATAAGAGTAGTACGTAATATTAGAATATAATTAAATCTGTTAGGTCTGAAGGGGGTTAGGCTCCTTCAGTGTGTGGAGGGGTGCCAATGAGAAGAAACTTATCGGCACCCTTCACACATCTTATGAATATGCATGGCAGCTCATGTGCATGATAAGATTAGCAGAGTACATCATAAGGGAATGGAGAAAGGAAGAAAACCATGGCAAAACGTTTGATAAGTACAGTTTTAACAGTGGTAATGGCAGCCGTTTTATTAACAGGCTGTGTGAAGGTAGTAAAGATTGGTCACGAGGGAGATCTTACAGGGCAGAAAGAATTCAATCCCGGTGATAGTGTAGAAGCGATCTGGGATTCACAGGTAATTCCGGAGTGTGAAAAAAAAGCAGTTGATGTATCTGACATTTTAGCAAAGTATGATGGCAAGCTCACAGAAATGGGCGAAGAATTTGATGGATTAAAAACAAAGGCAGCTTCTTATTATAACTATGCAGTGAAGTTAGAAGGTGTAAAGATTACAAAAGTAGACAAAGATTCCTTTTATGGAACAGTAACATTAGAAGTTCCTGGATATACAGGAAAGACAGCAGTTACATGCCAGATTGGTAAATATAGAAATTCATCCATCCGTGATGATATGACATTCATTAACTTCTCTGATTTCACAAATCAGACAGAATGGGGTCAGGTAAATACAAGTATGCTCGAAAAAGTTGATGAGGCAGTTGTAAAACCTGTATATGATGATCTGAAGGAAGGAGCAACGGTGGATGTTATTGGATGTTTCACTGCTGATTCTAACGACCAGATCGTAATTACTCCGGTTGTTCTTACAGTAAAATAGCAGACGGATTTCAGTAGTAAGCAGTTAGAGGAGGATGAATTGGATGGCTGAGAATAAAGATAAAGATATCGTAATGAAATGCCGGCATATGGAAAAGGTTTATCCTGGTACAAAGGCTCTTGATGACGTTGACTTTAACATTTACCGTGGAAAGGTTAACGTACTGATCGGAGAGAATGGTGCAGGTAAATCTACATTGATGAAGCAGATTGCCGGAATCGAACAGCCTTCTTCCGGAAAGATGTATCTTGACGGAGAGGAAGTAAGCTTCAAAAACACAACAGAGGCGAGAGCAAAAGGAGTAGGTATTATTCATCAGGAGCTTTCCCTTTTCCCTAATTTGAATGTATATCAGAATATTTTTATGAACAACGAGAAAAAGAAGGGTGTCGTTGTAAATAATGAAATACATAAACAGAAAACAAAAGAGGTTCTTGAGAGACTGGAGTATCCGATTGATCCGGAAGCAAAGGTTGGAGATCTTCGTGTAGGTCAGCAGCAGATGATCGAGATTGCCCGTAACTTAATTCAGGATGATTTAAAGATTCTCATCATGGATGAGCCGACGTCTTCATTGAGTCAGTCAGAGGTACAGGTACTTTTCAAAATCATGCGTGAGTTAAATGCACAGGGAATTTCTATCGTATATATTTCACATCGTCTGGAAGAAATCATGGAGATTGGAGATCACGTTACCATTCTTCGAGATGGTAAGTATGTGGATGATGCACCGGTTAAGGATATTGACGTTCCGTGGATCGTACAGAAGATGACAGGTAGTAATAAAGCATATCCTAAGAAGGAGAGAGATATTGACTGGGAGAAGCAAGATACGGTTCTTGAAGTCAAAGACCTCTGTCTTCCTAAGAAGGGTGGCGGATGGCTGCTTGATCATGTAAGCTTTAAGTTAAAACGTGGAGAGATTCTTGGAATCTACGGTTTGATGGGAGCAGGACGTACCGAAATTTTTGAGTGTCTTATGGGACTCCATCCGGAGCACACCGGAGAAATTTTTGTGGACGGTGAAAAGATTAAAATTAAAAATATCGCACAGCAGATCAAGAACGGTTTTGCGTTAGTTCCGGAAGACCGTCAGGCAGAGGGATTAGTACAGACACTGGATATTGAGAAGAATATCTCCCTTTCCAGCTTAAAGACCTGCTGTAATAAGTTCGTTTTATCCAAGAAAAAGGAAGACGAATATGTAGATGCACAGATTAAAGATATTCATATTAAAGTAGCTGATAAAAACCTTCCGATTTTATCCCTTTCCGGTGGTAACCAGCAGAAATGTGTTATCGGTAAAGGTGTTTTGACAGACCCTAAGATTCTTCTTATGGATGAGCCGAGTCGTGGTATTGATATCGGAGCGAAAACAGAGGTGTTTGATATTATCAACCAGTATGCAGACCGTGGACTTTCCATTATCTGTGTAAGCTCAGAGCTTAAGGAGATGCTGGCAATCGCCAACCGAGTTGTTGTTTTATCAAACGGTATTAAGACTGCAGAATTTACTGATGACGAGATTACAGAGGACAATCTGGTATTAGCATCCTATAAGGGTCATCACACAAATTAACAGGGAAAAGGAGAAATCAAAATGAACAAGAAAAAAGATAATTCAAATCTTATGATGACGCTTTTAAAAGGAAGAACATTTTTCGTACTTGTAATTTTATTTATATTCTTCTCAATTAAAGCGGATTCTTTCTGCACAGTTAACTCATTACTTTTAGTATGTAAGCACGTTGCACAGTACGGTATTCTTGGTATTGGTATGACCTATGTTATCATTACCGGCGGTATCGACCTTTCCGTAGGTTCTGTAGTAGGTCTTGTCGGAATGATTGCCGGTGGTCTTATTCAGGAAGGTCTTACATTAAAGTTTGCCGGAGTTACACTCTACTTCAGCATTCCTGCTATCACAGTAATCTGTATCATCATCGGTATCCTTATCGGTATAGTTAACGGTGCATTGATCGCAAAATGTAAATTAGCACCATTTATCGTAACATTAGGTACGATGTACATTGGTCGTGGTCTTGCAAATATCCGTTCCGGCGGTAACACATTCTCAAGCATCAAAGGACAGGAAGCTCTTGGAAACGTAGGTATCATGCAGTTTGACAGCCGTGTATTTGCAGTTGGCGGATTCCCTGGTATCCCTATCGCAGCAATCCTCTTCCTTATTCTTGCAGTGATCGCAGCATTTGTACTTAAGAAAACACCTTTTGGATGGCATATTCTTGCTATCGGTGGTAACGAAAAGGCAGCTCGTCTTTCCGGTATTAAAGTAGAGAAAAATATTATTCTTGTATATGCAATCTCCGGTGCATGTTCCGCATTGATCGGTCTTGTAACAATGGCACAGATTGCAGCTTCCCATCCAAATACCGGTGATACATGGGAAATGAACGCTATCGCAGCCGTTGTACTTGGTGGTACATCTATGGCAGGTGGTGTCGGTACGATCGGTGGTACCGTAATCGGTGCATTCGTAATCGGTATCATTAACGATGGTATGACAATGTGTGGTGTATCCGAGTTCTGGCAGAAGGTAATCAAAGGTCTTGTAATTATTCTGGCTGTATTAATCGACCAGTTCCAGAGAAATTTACAGGCAAAGATGGCACTTCAGGCGAGAAACGAAAACAAATAATTAATTATATTGCTGATAACTATTGCCATAGTTTTCATCCGGCAGATCAGATGCCCGCTGGTCTGCCGGAATTTTTTTTCTTCCAAATTAGGAGAAACAGTGCTATAATAACTCATACTATGTATGTAGCAATTAAAATCAGAGAAGTAGCAGCTCAGTCGCAGACTGTACAGCGGATTTGCAGATGAGCCGGAAACAATGTATATTTCCTAATCGGGAGAGAGAAATGAAACGAGAAAAGAATATATCAAGAAAGGTCGCACTGAATTTATGGCTGCCTATTATTGTGGTGGTCTTTATATTGGTAGCGGCCTTAGGTGTGATAGAAGTCAGTCCCAGTCTCGGATATACGATCTTAGTGGGAGATGTCATATATCTTATTGCATCTGTTTTGTGTTACGAGTATACAGAAAAGATGATTAATAATGAATTGCTGGCGGCAGGATTTGAACAGAGTCAGATTCAGAAGCAGATTCTTAAAGAATTGCCGGTGCCGTATGTAATGACAGACCGGGAAGGAACGATCATCTGGTACAACAGGCAATTTTTAGAAATTGCAGGTCAGAAGATTATAAAGAAGAGTATCACACAGATTTTTCCGGGCCTTTATAAAAAGGTTTTCCCACAGAACGGACAGACGAAGGAATATTGTATCACGCAGGAAGAACATAAATATCATGTAGAGTGTAAGAGCATGGTATTTAAGAATCTGGAACAGGGGAACGAGGAAGAGAACGATGACGGGACTGAAGGAGACGTTCTTCAGGTATTTTATTTTTTTGATGAGACACAGCTTCTTGGATATGAGGAAGAGTCAAGGAAAAAGAGTCTTGTTGCCGGACTGATCTATATTGATAATTACGAAGAAGTTCTTGAAAATATGGAAGAAGTAAGGCAGTCCCTTTTGCTCGCATTAGTAGAACGAAAGATTATAAAGTATATGCAGGGACTTGATGCCATCATCAAAGGTTTTGAGAAGGATAAGTTTCTTTTTGTATTTGAGGAGGAGAAGCTTGAAGAGCTGATGGAATCTAAGTTTTCTATTCTTGATGAGGTCCGCCTGATCAATATCGGTAATGAGCTGTCTATGACACTGAGTATTGGTGTCGGTGTGAATGGCGGAAGCTATACCGAAACATATGAGAGTGCAAGAATGGCAATGGATCTGGCACTTGGCCGTGGTGGAGATCAGGCCGTAGTAAGAGACGGAGATACGATTTCCTATTACGGAGGCAAGACACAGAAGGTAGAGAAGAGTACAAGAGTAAAGGCAAGAGTGAAGGCACACGCTCTGCGTGAGATTATGCTCACTCATGATAAGATTTTTGTTATGGGACATAAGAATCCGGATGCAGACTGTATCGGTGCAGCACTTGGTATTTACCGTTTGTCAAAGACTTTAGGTAAGAGCACATACATTGTTATGGATAAGGATTGTCCGGCGATAGAACCGATCGTAGAGGGGATTTATAAAGAACGGGCAGAGGAAGAAGAGGACATTTTTGTAACGAATGAGGAGGCGATGCTTCTTAAAGATAAGTCGGCGATGCTCATTGTTGTAGATGTCAATCTTCCGGCGATGACAGAGTGTCCGGAGCTATTAAAGTCTGTTTCGACAATCGTTGTTCTTGATCATCACAGGCAGAATAATGAGACGATAAAGAATGCGGTCGTTTCTTATGTGGAGCCTTATGCGTCATCAACCTGTGAGATGGTAGCGGAGATTTTACAGTATATTGTAGATAAGCCGAAACTTAAGAATATTGAGGCGGATGCCATGTATTCCGGTATTCTCGTAGATACCGATAATTTCGTTATAAAAGCCGGTGTCCGTACTTTTGAGGCGGCAGCATTTTTAAGAAGAGCAGGTGCAGATGTTACTCGTGTAAGGAAGATGTTCCGTGAGGATATGGAGCATTGCCGCATACGAACTTCTATTATTAATAAAGCGGAAATTTATATGGATGAATTTGCTATTTCCCTATTTGATGGGGAGAATGTGTCAGGAGCTACCGTTGTCGGAGCCAAAGCGGCGAATGCCTTATTAAATATACAGGGAATCCGGGGAAGCTTTGTACTGACAGCTTTACAGGACTGTGTATATGTCAGTGCCCGCTCTATTGATGAGCTTAATGTACAGGTTATCATGGAGAAGTTTGGGGGAGGCGGTCATCTTACGATGGCAGCAGCACAGTTAAAAGATGTCACCCTTGAAGAAGCAAAGCGGCAGTTAGAAGAAGTGCTGCGGCAAATGCGTGAAGATGGAGATATATAAGATTTATTTTATGATATATCAGATATGAGATGATGCACATCTCGCAGCAGGAATGTCTTGGCATTCCTAAAGTATCTTATAATAATACAGGAGGATTTGAAATGAAAGTTATTTTATTAGAAGACGTAAAGTCTCTTGGAAAAAAAGGTCAGTTAGTGGAAGTAAACGCAGGCTATGCGAGAAACTTTATCCTTCCAAAGAAGCTTGGTGTGGAAGCTACCAATAAAAATATCAATGATTTAAAGCTTCAGAAGGCACATGAAGATAAGGTTGCAGCAGAACAGTTAGCAGCAGCGAAGGCTCTTGCAGAAGAACTTAAAGAGAAGAGCGTAGAACTTAAGATGAAGGTTGGCGAGGGAGGACGTACTTTCGGTGCTATCTCCACAAAAGAAATCGCAGCAGCAGCCAAAGAACAGCTTGGTTACGATATTGACAAGAAGAAGATTTCTGTAAATGAAGCGATTAAGAGTCTGGGTGTTCATAATGTAAAGATTAAGCTTCATCCTAAGGTAACTGCGGAGTTAAAAGTAAAAGTAACAGAAAAATAAAACCTCAGTGACGTAACAGACGGTGCAAGTACAATGCTTGATTTTGCCGTCTCAGAAAGGAATCTTATGCCGACAGTAGACGAGAATTTTATAAAAAGAATACAGCCTCACAGTGAGGAGGCGGAGCGTTCTGTTTTAGGCTCCATGTTGATGGACAGGGATGCTATCGTTGAGGCAGAAGATATTCTCACAGGGGAAGACTTCTATCAGCGTCAGTATGGTATCGTATTTGAGGCGATGGTAGAGCTGTATCGGGAAGGAAAGGCTGTTGATCTGATTACTCTTCAGGATAAGCTTAAAGAAAAGGAAGTTCCGGAGGAGCTAATGAGTCTTGACTTTTTCAGAGATCTGGTAGAGGTTGTTCCTACGGCAGCGAATGTTGGCCAGTATGCGAAGATTGTTCACGACAAGGCGACCTTGAGAGCACTTATCAAGGTGACAGAGAATATTGGGAATGAATGCTATCTTGGAAAAGAAGATACGGGAGCGATTCTTGAAAAAACAGAAAAAGACATTTTCGGTCTTTTGCAAAATCGAAATCGTATGTCAGACTTTGTTCCGATTCAGCAGATTGTTTTGAATTCCTTGAATGCGATAGAGGAGGCATCAAAGACCAAAGGAAGAGTTACCGGCGTAGCTACCGGTTTTACAGATCTTGATTATAAGCTGACCGGACTTCATCCGGCAGAGCTGATTCTTGTAGCTGCACGACCGGCAATGGGTAAGACCGCTTTTGTTCTTAATATTGCACAGTATGCTGCATTTAAGGATAATCATGCAGTTGCCATGTTTAGTCTGGAGATGTCAAAAGAACAGCTTGTAACAAGACTTATGGCATCCGAAGCTATGGTAGATTCCCAGCAGATGAGAACAGGTGATCTGAGAGATTCCGATTGGGAGAAGCTCTTAGAAGGTGCCTCACTTATCGGTAATTCCAAGCTCATTATTGATGATACAGCAACAACCTTAGCAGAGATTCGTTCCAAATGCCGAAAGTATAAGCAGACGTATGGGATTGAGTTAGTCGTGATCGACTATCTTCAGCTTATGACAGGAAGTGAATCAAGAAGGAATGAATCCAGACAGCAGGAAATCTCAGAAATTTCCCGAGCATTAAAGGTTCTTGCAAGAGAGCTTGATGTTCCGATCATTGCCCTCTCTCAGCTTTCCAGAGCGGTAGAGGCAAGGCAGGATCATAAACCAATGCTTTCAGACCTTCGAGAGTCAGGAGCTATCGAACAGGATGCCGATGTGGTTATGTTCCTGTACAGAGATGAATACTATAATCCAGATACCGAGAAAAAGAATCTGGCAGAGGTTATTGTTGCCAAACAGAGAAATGGTTCCACCGGAAGCGTTGAGCTGGTATGGCTTGGGCAGTATACGAAGTTTGCAAATAAAGAGCGGGTTATGTAAGTAACCTGCTTTTTTTGTATGTTATTGTCGCTGTTTATCGTTATTTAGAGGACGAATGGCATTGAGAGAGGTTTCTTAAAGTTGATATAATAAGACTATGCTTGAGTGTGTTTCAGGTAAAATATTGTATGGAACAGGAGCGGATTATATTATGAAAGAAAACAAATACACCATCTCGGAAGCTGCCCGGCTTTTGTCGGTGGAGAATCATGTCCTTCGTTACTGGGAAGAGGAGCTTGAACTTAACATACCAAGAAATGAATTAGGGCATCGCTATTACCGTGAAGAGGAAATACAGTTATTGCACTGTATCAAAGAATTAAAGAATAAGGGATTTCAGTTAAAAGCAGTAAAAGAAGTTTTGCCGGATCTGGAACAAAAAAAGCTGATTGATATACATAAATTGCTGATGACGCAGGAAGAGCTTGAAAATCAGGAATTAGAAGAAGCAGAAATGAAAAAACAGTCCCGTTTTGCGGAAGAAAACGATAAAAAAATAGAAGAAAGAGACAGGCTGCAATCAGGAGACATCGAAGAAAATGACCGAAAAAAAGATGTAGTTGATGGAGATAACGAAAGACGACAGAACGATGCCAGAGTGGAGCGAGAAGACAGAAGCTGCAAAGTGGTTGCTATCCATAAAAATGAAACAGCATCCATGAGGACCCATGAAGAAAAAATGCAGCAATTTGAAGAAATTATGGGAAGGATCGTTGGCAAAGCACTCCGTGAGCAGGCAGAAAATCTTGGAGATACTATGGGGAATCATCTCTGCAACAAAATGCTTCGGGAAGTGGACGAACTGATGGTGGAGCAGGAACAGCGGGAGGAGGAACGCTATAAACGACTTGACGAAGCAATCCGAAGCGTTCAAAAGGCCCGTCAGGAAGTAGCAGTATCAAAAGACGGCTCAAGGAAAAAGAGTCGGTTCTTCCGCAAAAATAAGCGGAAATTATAATAGATAATCCCTGCTTTTCTTTATAGCCAATAAAAATATTTACAGTAAATAAAAATAAAGAAGACATCGCATTCACGATGTCTTCTTTATACTTCGTTAATATAACGAATTATTCCTGGCTGATAGCACCTGCTGGGCAAGCACCTGCACAAGAACCGCAATCCATGCATGTATCTGCATCGATTACATATTTTCCATCACCTTCGCTGATAGCACCTGCTGGGCATTCGCCTTCGCAAGTTCCACAACTAATACAATCATCAGAAATTACATATGCCATTATAGTATCCTCCTTTAGATTAGATAAATTGAACTTTATGTTCTGTATTCCTTATTCTATACTAGATTTCTTTTAATATCAAGCATAAACTGGCATAAAAATTGTATTAAATTTTGTAAGATGTTAAATTACTTTTAACTCTTGATATTTGGGGTTGTATGTATATGGAAATTCTTTTATAATATTAGCAAAAGCAATCCAAACAGGACAGGATGCCCAAAGAAGGGAGGCTGGAGAATGGGAGATAATAAAAAGCAATATGGTACAGTAAGTTTGATGGTTTTAACAGTAATCATCATTTTTTGTGTAATAGCAGTTATAGTTGTTGGATTTCGAGTGATTAAGAAGAACGAAGATGCGAGGCTGGTTGCGGCTTCAGATACAGAATATATACAGAATAAGAAGGACAGGGAACAGAAGATAGAAGCGGAGACTAAGAAGGACAGCGAGGAACAAGAAATAAAGAATGAAGATTCAGATACCGGAGAGAGCTTTTACAGTGAAGAGATGAATTCTGTGGCAGCAGATAATACAGAGGATAAAGTGTATTCAATTAAGGGAGATGATAAAAGCTCGAATCGTTATGAGAGAGCAACACATTTATCCTACACATCAACCGTAAGATATACTCTGGAGGATTTATCCTTGCTTGATTCCTATGGGCTTAAGATTACAAGGAATGAGATTTATGCCCGACACGGACGGATGTTTAATGACCGGGAGCTTCAGGAGTATTTTCAGCGGCAGCAATGGTATGTTCCGCAGACGGCATCGAACGATTTTGACAGCTCCTGTCTTAATGAAGTAGAACGGTACAATATAGAGCTTATCAAGACCTATGAGGAACAGGTAGGAGGAAGGTAAGTAATTAGAAAAGAACAATTATTTGCATAAATTTTTGATGGATACCGGTATTCATTGTGAAAAATGTATAAAAAACAGTTGAACAATAGAACATAATGCGATATAATATCTACGGAAACAAAATATTCTTCAGGGCAGGGTGTGATTCCCGACCGGCGGTAAGCATTTTTTATTTTAGAAAAGGTGTAAGCCCGCGAGCGACAGCATGATCCGGTGTGATTCCGGAGCCGACGGTATAGTCCGGATGTGAGAAGAAAGAGACTATGTAAGTATGTGAATGAATGAAATATTTAAAGCCCTGGAATTTATTAGTGTAGATTTCAGGGCGTTTTTTATTTTACTGGCTTCTTTCTTATCTGATTTTACTTACAGGAGGTTAGAGATATGCCGGAAGAGAAGTATATGAGAAGAGCCATAGAACTGGCCCGGAAGGGAAGCGGTCGTGTAAATCCGAATCCGCTGGTTGGAGCTGTTATCGTAAAGGATGGACAGATTATCGGGGAAGGCTACCATGAATGTTATGGACAATTACATGCAGAGCGTAATGCGATAGCGAATGCGAAGAAGAGAGGTAACAATCTTGAAGGTAGCACGATATATGTTACGTTAGAGCCTTGTTGCCATTATGGAAAGACTCCACCTTGTACCGAGGCAATTATTGAGGAGAAGATTGCAAGAGTCATTGTCGGTTCAGATGATCCAAATCCTTTAGTATCTGGTAAGGGATTTAAGTTACTTCGGGAGAAGGGAATCGAAGTTATACCGCATTTCCTTAAGGAAGAATGTGATGCGATGAACCATGTATTTTTCCATTATATTCGTACAGGAACTCCTTATGTTGCTATGAAGTATGCGATGACGATGGACGGAAAGATTGCCTGCTATACCGGAGATTCTAAGTGGGTGACCGGCGAGGAGTCAAGAGCACACGTTCAGACGCTTCGCAATCACTATAAAGGCATACTGGCAGGGATAGGAACAGTTCTGGCAGATGATCCGATGCTTAACTGCCGTATAGAGGGAGGAAGAAACCCTATCCGTATTATCGCTGACAGCCATCTGCGTATTCCGATGGATTCCCAGCTTGTAGCTACAGCCGGGGAGCAGCCGCTTATTGTAGCCTGTCTGCCGGATGCCAACGAGGAGAAAGCAGCACAGCTTGAGGCAAAGGGAGTAGAAGTGTTACGGATTCCGGGAGTAACGACAGCGGATATAACAGAAGAACAAAAAGAAGTGATTTCTCTGCCGGTTCTGATGAAGGAGTTAGGAGCACGTAAGATTGACGGCATTCTTTTAGAAGGTGGCGGACAGCTTAATGAGAGTGCTTTACAGGCAGGAATCGTAGATTGCATATATTGCTACATTGCTCCTAAGATTTTTGGAGGTGCACAGGCAAAGACTCCGGTGGAAGGACAGGGAGTTGCAAAAGCAGTTGATGCATGGCATTTTAAGAGAATAGGAATGCAGGAATTCGGGCAGGATATTTTACTGAAGTACGAAAAAATGTCAGAACGATAGCAGGTATAAACATTTTATGAAGTGACAGCAAGAGTGCACAGACATTCTTGAATTTGTGAAGTAGCTTGGGCATTTTTAAAAGAAATATAGAAAGGCAGATTGTATGTTTACAGGAATTATTGAGGAAGTTGGAGAAATCCAGAGCATAAAAAAAGGTGCGAATTCCGCAGTCATTACAATTAAGGCAAGCACTGTTTTAGGAGATCTGCATTTGGGTGACAGTGTGGCACTGAACGGTGTATGTCTCACAGCAGTATCTATCGGAAAGAATAATTACTCTGTAGATGTGATGCATGAGACATTGAAGCGAACCAATTTGGGTGAGTTAAAAAGTGGAAGTAAGGTTAACCTTGAGAGGGCGATGGCGGCGAATGGCAGATTTGGTGGTCATATCGTAGCGGGACATGTCGATGGAACAGGAACAATTTCTTCCATGAAGAAAGATGATAATGCTGTATGGATTACGATAGATACTTCAGCAGCAATATTAAAATATATTATAAGCAAAGGCTCTATCACAATTGATGGAGTAAGCCTTACTGTAGCAAAGGTTGATAATAAGAGCTTTGCTGTTTCGGTCATTCCTCATACGGGGCAGAATACGACACTTCTTAATAAGAAGCCGGGAGATACCGTAAATCTTGAGAATGATATGGTAGGCAAATATGTTGAAAAGCTTCTCCAGTATGGAAGTGTTCCTGCGGAGGAAGAAGACACGACGGAGAAATCGGGAATCACGATGGATTTTCTCCTTCAGAATGGATTTTAATAATTAAGGGAGGACCTAAGATAAATGAGCGACATTAAGTTTAACACAATCGAGGAAGCAATTGCAGATTTTAAAGCAGGGAAGATGGTTATCGCAGTAGACGATGACGATATGGAGAATGAAGGCTCTCTTCTGGTAGCCGGTGAATTTGCCACACCAGAGGTTATTAACTTTATGGCAACGAATGCCAAAGGTTTAATTACAATGCCGATGTCTGAAGACGTAGCAAGACAGCTTGGTTTAGAAGCATTGATCTGGCAGGGAAGCGACGGAGAACCATCCGTATCTACCGTATCTTTTGATAAGGCAGATGTACCAACAGGAATTTCTGCACAGGATCGTTCCGCAACAGTTATTGCTGCAACAAAGGAAGATGCCAAACCGGAAGATTTCCGTATGCCGGGTCATATGTTCCCGAAGGTAGCAAGGAACGGCGGGGTATTAAAGAGAACAGGATTTACAGAAGCTGCCGTAGATCTGGCAGTTATGTCAGGACTTCGTCCGGTAGGACTTTGCTGTGATATTCTTGATGAAGACGGATTTGTAGGAAAGCTTCCTGATCTTGTAGAATTCGCAAAGAAATACGACTTAAAGCTTATCACGATCGCTGATATGATTCAGTACAGAAGAAAGACAGAGTGTTTTGTAAGCCGTGAAGCAGAAGCAGACTTCCCTACACATTACGGACATTTCCGTATCTTTGGATACGTTAATAAGTTAAATGGAGAACATCATGTAGCTATCGTAAAAGGTGATGTATCAGACGGCAAGCCGGTATTATGCCGAGTACATTCCGAATGTCTTACAGGAGATGCATTAGGCTCCCGTCGTTGTGACTGTGGACAGCAGTACCGTGCAGCAATCCAGATGATTGAAAAAGAAGGCCGTGGCGTTCTCTTGTATATGCGTCAGGAAGGCCGTGGAATCGGTCTTATCAATAAGTTAAAGGCATATCAGCTTCAGGATACCGGAATGGATACTGTAGAGGCGAACCTTGCATTAGGATTTCCGGAAGATTTAAGAGATTACGGAATTGGTGCACAGATTCTTGCAGATTTAGGAATCAAGGAGCTTCGTCTTATGACGAACAATCCAGCTAAGGTAGTAGGTTTATCCGGATACGGCATCGAAATCGTAGAGCGTGTTCCAATTATCATTGAGGCAAATTCCGATGATTTATTCTACCTGAAAACAAAACAGGAGAAGATGGGACATTACACAAAATACTAAAAAATATTAAATATAATATAAGAATTATTGTCAAAGGAGGACAAAAACATGGCATATCATGTAATCGAAGGAAAAGTAGTAGGAAAAAAAGAGAGAATCGGAATCGTTTGTGCACGTTTCAACGAATTTATCGTATCTAAATTATTAGGCGGAGCAATTGATGGTCTTGTACGTCATGGAATTTCAGAGGAAAACATCGATGTAGCATGGGTACCAGGAGCATTCGAGATTCCATTAATCTGTGAAAAAATGGTTAAAACAGGTAAATATGATGCAGTGATCGCACTGGGAACTGTAATCAGAGGTTCAACAACTCATTATGACTATGTATGTAATGAAGTATCTAAAGGTGTTGCACAGGTTGGTTTACAGTCAGGAGTTCCGGTAATGTTTGGAATCATTACAACAGAGAATATTGAACAGGCAATTGAGAGAGCAGGAACAAAGGCAGGAAACAAAGGATATGACTGTGCTGTTGGAGCAATTGAGATGATCAATCTCATGAAGGAAATTGAAAAATAGGCATTTCAGAAGGGTTGGATTTTTGCTCTAGAACAGGTTCCTGATAATTTTATGAATCGTTTTTTTTGAGAAATAATCAGGAATAACTTTCCAATATAATGGTTGAACTTTTTTATTTCATGTATTATACTGAAATTCAGGCTTATAAGAGTCTGAGTACAACAGGTAAGAACGCTTTATAGTTTTTTGACAGCTTTGCTGCCTGAGAGCAATAAAGCAATATACAAATTGGAGGTATATATTATGGCACAGCAGATCACAAAACAGACATTAATCGGCGAGATGCTTCAGATGGATATGGGAATTGCAGCTATCTTAATGGCAGCAGGAATGCACTGTGTAGGATGTCCATCTTCCGCAATGGAAAGCTTAGAAGAAGCTTGCATGGTACACGGAATGGACGCTGATCAGGTATTAAAACGTATTAACGATTATCTTGCAAATAAAGATAAATAATTTCTAAGTTGTAGATTTAGTACAGACAAAAAGAAAATGACCTACCCAAGATGCGGTTTTTGAACATCCGGGATAGGTCATTTTTCTTTTTTCGGCTATTTTTAAATCCACAGTTTAGCAAGATGGAAATTAAACCAACTCACAAAGCATTTCTATGGCATTCTCTGCGAGTATTGTCTGAAAATGTTCTCTGAAATATGCCGGTGTTGCGTAAGATGCGGAGATTCTTACGCCAAAGTCTGCTGCAATATTGCAGGCACGGTGGAAAGTATCCTCCTGACTGTCTTCCTTGCGTAGAATCAGATAATAGTTATTAGAATCGGAATCCTTATACAGTGAACTTTCTCCTTCGTAGAATGGAGCAAGGAAAGAGCCAAGCTTAGATACCTGAGAGAAGCTTCTAAAAGAGTAGTATTGGAAGTCCTGAACGATTGTCCTCTTCTCATTCTTCTTCTTTAATGCTTCCTTTTTTGCCTGAGCGATCGCCTGTGTGAAAGGAGCGATCAAATCCAGTGCCTCATCAATAGCGGAGCGTTCCTTAGGGGAATCTGATTTAGAAGAGTCCGTCTTATCAGAACCAGAATCGTCTGAATCATCCAGAGAGGAGAATGTGAGAGGTTCGTCATCCATCATCTCTTCGTCCTCTTCATCAAAAAAATCTATCGTATCGAAATCGTTATCATCCATATCGGAAAAATCTTCATCAAATGAGTCATCCATATTTATTTTAGAGAATCTTGAAAAACGAGTATCAAGTTCATCAGGGTCTTCTACCTTAGTAACGACAAGAACAAGACAGTCATTAGAGATTGGGATTGCTTCTATCATAAGTGGAATATTATCTGCTTCAAATCCAAGTTCAGCGGATGCCTGCTGCATCATGTCACGGAATAATTCTTTAGCCTTTTCGGAACCATAGGCAAGTTCGGAAAGCTGAAGCTGTCTTTGTGTTAAGTCTTCTTTGCTCAGAGTGCAACGTATTTGAGTATCACTTAATTTTTCTAATTTCACGAAATCACTTCCTTTTTCAAAAAATAATCTGTCAGCAGGTACGAATAAAAGGTGCTATGATGCATCACAGGTTATATCCTCTTCTGAGATGTATGCTGACAGGTATCTGTGTGTGTATAGTATAAACATTATTCCCCAAACTGTAAAGTGTTAAAATGTGTTGTAGAGAGCGGAATCTTGTACCTTAAGAAAATAATAAGAAAATCTAAAAGGAAATTATTGTAAAATAAAGACAAAAATGGTATACTACATCTGCACTGGTATTTTCAGTGCCGGAAAGAGAGTACAGGATGGAGCAAGCCAACAGAAACAGCCTGATTAACAGGAGAATAACAGATTAACAAACAGTGAGTTGATTTGTTAGCAACGGATAAGTAATAACAGCCCCTGGAATAGCAATCTATTTACAGCAGATATTGTGAACCATAGTCATAATAATTATCATACGGGAAGATATTTTTACGAAAGATCCGAAGCACGAATGTGCAGAAATTGCATAATTCCCATAGCAATTTGAAAGGCTGCTTTTTCCTGTACCGTCTCTTCTGTGATCATAGCTGCCTCGGATGGATTCGAGAGGAAGCAGATTTCGGCAATAACAGTCGGAGTATCGTTATCCCGAAGTAGATAATAGTCGGTATTTGCTTTGATTTTCCGGTGGTTTTCTACGCCGGTAAGATTGTGTAGCTGTGCCTGAATGAGACTGGCGAGATGCTTGCTTTTGGGATAGCCTGGATGATAGAATACCTGTGTTCCGTGAGAGGAAGAATCAGGGAAGCTATTTTGGTGTATGCTTATAGCACAGTTTATCTGGCTTTCTTTAATAAGACTTTTTCGATTTTTTAAGTCACTTGCCTTTTTATTGGAAGCACCGCTATCTTCAAGACTGCGGTCATCACTTCGGGTAAGAATAACTTTAATACCATTTTGTTCCAGAATGGATTTACATTTTAAGGTAATAGCAAGGTTGATGTCTTTTTCTTTGATACCGGAGGCACTTACTTTTCCGGGATCGTCTCCTCCGTGTCCGGCATCCAGAAGGACACAGAAGTTTTCTGTTGCCTGGAATGTAGCATAGGAGAGTGCAATATGACCGATAAAGAAGGAACCCGTGGCAAGGCAGAATAACAGTATAGACAGAATGAGGGGATGTGTGCGAAGCTTCATAAAGCCAATCCTTAAATAGCATTTCTTTATTATATATATATGAAGGATGGAGGTGTGACATAACCTGTAAAAAATGGCAAAATGACAAAAAATACAGATGTAAAGGTGCGTTTTTTTGACTTTATAGCTAAAACATGATATGATGCAAAGGTCAGTTACTATGTTTTTATATAATTAGTTTCACGACCTGTTAAGTATGAGAACGCAGCCGGTTTGGCAGCGTTCGCTTAATATAGAAGATGTGAGTTGGCTCCCATCTTGCAGCTAGAATGTCAGGGCATTCTTGAAGAATAGAACTACAGAGGTGAACATTTGTGGAGACAGAATTATTAAATATAGAGAATGCATCGCCCAAACAGAGGGCGGCAGCATTGAAGAAGGCCGGAGAGATCATCCGGCAGGGAGGACTGGTTGCCTTCCCGACAGAAACGGTATATGGTTTGGGTGCAGATGCACTGAACGCAGAAGCGGCAGCGAAGATTTATGCGGCGAAGGGAAGACCTTCCGATAATCCATTGATCGTACATATTCATGATGTTGCTCAGGTATATGAGCTTGCAGAGGAGGTTTCCGAAGAGGCGAAGGCGGTTATGGAGAAGTTTTGGCCGGGACCATTGACTATTATTTTAAATAAAAAAAGCTGTGTACCGGATGGAACGACAGGAGGACTTCATACCGTAGCGATTCGTATGCCTTCTCATCCGATGGCAAGAGATTTTATCAGGGAGAGTGGAAGGATGATCGCAGCTCCGAGTGCGAATACCTCAGGAAGACCGAGTCCGACACTTGCTTCTCATGTATATGAGGATATGCAGGGCAGAATTCCGTTGATTCTTGATGGCGGTGCTGTCGGTATCGGTATTGAATCTACGATTATTGACATGAGTTCAGATGTTCCGACGATATTACGACCGGGATATATTACGAAGGATATGCTGGAAGAGGTGCTTTTAGAAGTGAAGATCGATCCGGCAGTTACCGGCCGTACGATGAAGAAGGATATTGTAGCAAAGGCACCGGGAATGAAGTATCGTCATTATGCACCGAAGGGACAGCTTACGTTAGTAGAAGGTGAGAAAGATAAGGTAATCGCAAAGATTAATGAACTCACTAAAGAGAAAGTAAAGGAAGGATATAAAGTAGGTGTGATAGGAACCGATGAAACATTGGATGCTTATCATGCAGATGTTTTAAGAAGCATCGGAAGCAGACAAAAACCGGAGTCTGTTGCGGCGAATCTTTACAGGATTCTCAGAGAGTTTGATGATTTAGAATGTGATTATATGTATTCAGAGAGTTTTTTTGAGCAGGGTTTGGGGAATGCTATTATGAACCGTATGTTAAAGGCAGCCGGATATCATCTGATTACACTATAGGAGGGATCAGTTTGGAGTATCGCAAGATTATTATCGCAGGAGAGAATAATATAGGCCGGAGCTTTATGGCAGAATGTATTTTACGAGGTATATTACAAAAGAGAAACTGCCAGAATATAGAGGTAGTTTCCCGAGGTGTAGTTGTCCTTTTTTCAGAACCGGTTGCACCGGGAGCTGCAAAGATTTTAAGACAAAAGGGTTATCGAATAGAAGATTTTCGTTCCTCTCAGCTTACAGAAAAAGACCTTGCGTCAGCAGACTTAGTGTTGGCAGTTACAAAAGAACTGGCAGAGCAGATCAAGGATTCCTTTGATGTACAGGCAACGAGCTGTATGTCGATCGGAACCTTTATAGATACAACAGAAACAGAAGAAAGAATTCCGGAGGTGACAGAGGAAGAACCGGAAACCTATCAGCAGTGTTTTGATATATTAGAGCCGTTAATGGAGGCTGTCGCAGACCGGATCATTGGAGAACTTCTGGTATGATTCGGAAGAAGAGGGACTATACTTTCTTAAAGATGCTTGCATTGATCACCCAGTTAGGGATCAGTATGCTGACCTGTATTTTTCTTTGTATGATTATTGGAAAGTTTTTAGCTAGGCAACTGGATATAGACTGGGTTGTGTTGGTGTTTCTTTTATTAGGGATATTAGCGGGATTTCGTTCCTGTTATAAGATAATCATGCGATTTATAAAGTAATACGATTTACTATTGCAGTATAGCTTATAATAGCTTATATAAGAACCTGCCACATAATTTGTGTATAACTGACAGAAGATTTTTTATAAATCTTATAAATAAGATTAACAACAAAAAGATTTCAGGAGTACATTTAGAGAGAGGGGAATCAGATAAAGGTGGACTGGGGAAGATGGATTAATAAGGAGAATGAGACTTTATTTGATTTGATTTTTGGATGTGTTGTATACAGTCTTATTTTTGAAGTGACAGGGCTTCTTGTTGTGGAGAATAAAGGCAGTTACAGCATGGGACTTTTACTTGGGACGGTCGTAGCCGTCGGGCTTAGTGTGAGTATGTATAAAGGTCTGAATCGTTGTCTTTTGATGACGGAACAGCAGGCCGGGAGAAGTATGGCACTTGGCTCACTTTTCAGAGCAGCGGTTATATTATTGGCTGCATGGATAGGAATGCGTTCAGCATATTTCAGCTTTCCGGGGATAATTATTGGAATTCTCGGATTGAAAATATCGGCCTATCTCCATGCATATACTAATGTATATATAACAAAAAAATTATATAAGAAAGGAAGGTAAAGGTATGGGAAGCAGCGATGTGGATTTTTTTATCCATAGTTATTATGAATTTAAGCTGTTTGGGACTACCCTCTCTATTAATACTACTATGGTTACAACAGTGATCGTCTGTCTGATATTACTGGCATTGATATTGTTCGCCAGACATGAGATCATGAAAGATTATGACGAACCGAATGTTGTACAGAATGTAGTAGAGATGATCGTAGAGAAGATGGATGCCATGGTTGAGAACAACATGGGTATTCATGCGAAGAAGTACCTGAATTACGTGGAGGCGCTGATGGCGTTTATCTTTTTATCCAATATTTCAGGACTTTTCGGACTGCGGCCGCCAACAGCAGATTTTGGAACCACATTCGGTCTGGCATTGATCACATTTGCGATGATTGAATATGCGTGGATAAAGACAAAGGGCATTCGGATCGTAAAAGATTTGATGGATCCGTTTCCAATCTTTCTCCCGATCAATATTATCAGTGAATTTGCCACACCAGTCTCCATGTCACTGCGTTTGTTCGGTAATGTAACAGCAGGAACCATCATGCTGGGGTTGTGGTACGCACTGATGCCGTGGTTTGCAAAGATTGGAATACCTGCATTTCTACATGCATATTTTGATTTCTTTTCCGGAGCGATCCAGACCTATGTATTTGGAATGCTGACGATGGTATTCATAGCCGACCGTTATGATTAAGGAGAGGCGGTAACGGTTTATTTACAACAGAATGTAATGCAATTAAGGAGGAGTTTATTATGACAGGAATTACAAACGAAGGTTTAGTTTTAGCTTGTTCTGCGATTGGTGCAGGTCTTGCGGTTATCGCAGGTATCGGACCTGGTGTTGGTCAGGGTATTGCAGCCGGTTACGGTGCATCTGCAGTAGGACGTAATCCGGGAGCGAAAGGTGATATCATGTCCACTATGCTTTTAGGACAGGCCGTAGCGGAGACAACAGGTCTTTACGGATTAGTTATCGCACTGATCCTTCTGTACGCTAACCCATTAATCGGTAAGCTGTAAGATGAGTCCTCGAGAATTCGAAAGGAGGCCATAAAGTGTTATTAGAGGCACTAAAGTATGATAACAGAATATTTGGCCTGGACCCACAGCTTTTATTTCAGGTAGCATTTCAGATGCTCGCCATCTTTATTTTGTTCTTACTTGCAAGTTATCTGCTTCTTGATCCGGTAAGAAAGATTTTGAATGACCGTAAAGAGCGGGTAATGAAGGAGCAAAAAGAGGCGAAGGAGAGTCGGGAACAGGCAGTTCGTTTTAAGGATGAGTATGACACGAAGCTGAAACGGATCGATAAAGAGGCAGAACAGATTTTAAGTGATGCCAGAAAGAAGGCCATGCAGCGGGAGAGTGAGATTATCGCAGATGCACGAGCAGAGGCGGCCCGCATTATGGAGAATGCAAAGAATGAGGCAGAGCTTGAGAAGAAGCGTGTGAAAGATGAAGTGAAGCAGGAGATTATTTCTGTTGCAGCACTTATGTCTGAGAAGATCATTGCGGCATCTGTTGATGAAGCAACGCAGAATGCTCTGTTTGAGCAGACCTTAAAAGAGATGGGGGATAAGACATGGCTAAACGAGTAAGCAGTATTTACGGC
>CAKREJ010000011.1 GCA_934317185.1 uncultured Anaerobutyricum sp.
TTTACCTCTGGAGCCAACAGACAGAAAAAGAAAAAAGAAGCAGGTAGCAGATGTGACCTCGGAGCAAGTATTGGATGTGAACCTTTTCAGTGAGCATCCCATACGCAGCGACTACTGGCACAGATGTTACCTGCTTCTTTTTTCTTTTTCGTCCGTTATACCAGCAATTTCGTATTTTATGTTGGAAGAGGAAGGGGGCATGGAAGTGAGTGTGCTTTATTTCGTGTTCTTTCCGGTACTGATCTAGTGAAAAGATTAGACACCTTTTGTCTACTGGAGACTTTCTTTGATTGACTGCCATAATCTACTGGAGATTCCCCCGGTCTCCCTCAACTAATTTAATTCTCAGCTTCAATTTAACAACAGACAGAAAAATTCAAAAAGAGAGTAGGGTAAATGTGACCTCGGAGCAAGTATGGAATGCAAGCTTTTTAGCAAGCATTTCATACGCAGCGACTACTGGCACATTTACCCTACTCTCTTTTTTGATTTTTCGTCCGTTTCTAATGAAGTAAATTCGTATTTTGTGTTATACTAGAAAATAGTATTATTTTGGATAGAAAATGGAGATTATATAGATGAAAAAGTTAGTAATCGCAGAGAAGCCATCTGTTGGAAGGGATATTGCCCGTGTGCTTGGCTGCAAACAGCAGGGGAAGAAGTATATTGAGGGAAATAACTACATTGTAACCTGGGGACTGGGACATCTGGTAACGCTGGCGGACCCGGAAGGATATGATAAGAAGTTAAAGACATGGCGGATGGAAGATTTGCCGATGATGCCGGAGCGGTTTAAGTTGGTGGTGATTCCGCAGACGAGAGGACAGTTTCAGGCAGTAAAGTCTTTGATTGAGAGAAAGGATGTCGGAGAGATTATTATTGCCACAGATGCCGGACGAGAGGGCGAGTTGGTTGCGAGATGGATTCTGGCAAAGGCAGGGAATAAAAAGCCGCTAAAAAGATTATGGATATCTTCTGTAACGGATAAGGCGATTCGGGAAGGATTTGCACATCTTAAGAATGCGAAGGAATATGAGAATCTGTATCATGCCGCAACAGCGAGAGCAGAATCAGACTGGCTGGTTGGAATTAACGCAACAAGAGCGTTAACCTGTAAGTATAATGCACAGCTTTCATGCGGAAGGGTGCAGACACCTACGCTTGCAATGATTGCAGCAAGGGAAGAGGAAATACGTCATTTTACACCGAAGTCTTATTATGGATTACAGCTTACGGGACGGGGAGTTACTTTTGTCTGGAAGGATAAAAAGTCAGGAAGCTCTGCAACATTTTCTAAGGAAAAAGGTGAAGAAATTTACAGGAAGGTTTCCGGTAAGACGGCGGTTATCACTGAGGTGAAGAAGACGAAGAAAACTTCTCAGCCAGAAGGATTGTATGATTTGACTGATCTTTCAAGAGATGCGAATCAGCGTTTCGGATTTTCAGCGAAGCAGACCTTAAATATTATGCAGAGTCTTTATGAACACCATAAGATATTGACTTATCCAAGAACGGATTCCCGTTATCTGACAACAGATGTAGCGGAGACATTAAGAGAGCGTGTGGAGGCGATTGCGGTCGGCCCGTACCGAAGCTTTACTAGTACCGTATTAAAAGGAAAGATTCTACCGAAAAAGTCCTTTGTAAATAATCAGAAAGTTTCGGATCACCATGCGATCATTCCAACAGAGCAGCCGGTTATACTGGCACAGCTTTCTGTCGATGAGAGAAAGATTTTTGATCTTGTTGTCCGTAGATTCCTTGCGGTGTTATATCCTCCGTATGAATATGAGCAGACAAGGCTTACGCTTTCGTGTGAGGGAGAGACATTTTTTGCAGAGGGGAATATTACGTTAAACAGAGGATATAAAGAAGTCACTGTTTTAGAAGGAGAGGAAAGCGGAAAGGTATTTCCTGACTTAAAAGAGGGCGATAGCATAAAAGATTTTTCTCTGAAAAAGACAGAGGGAAAGACGAAGCCACCGGCAAGATTTACGGAAGGAACTTTATTAAAGGCAATGGAGAATCCGGTCAGATATATGCAGCAAAAGGACGCAAAAGCGGCGAAGACTTTGCAGGAGACTGGTGGGCTTGGAACGGTTGCGACCAGAGCAGATATTATTGATAAACTTTTCGGAAGTTATCTTATTGAAAAGAAAGAAAATGAAATATTTATCACAAGTAAAGCAAAACAGTTATTGTCTCTTGTACCGGAGGATTTAAAGAAGCCGGAACTTACTGCACAATGGGAGTCAAGATTATCTGCAATTGCGAAAGGAAAAGCAAGTGACAGGAAGTTTATGCGTGAAATTGAAGGATACACAAAAGACCTTATGAAGCAGATTCAGAATGGAACAGGAACTTTCCGCCATGATAATCTGACGAACAAAGTTTGTCCGGAGTGTGGAAAGAAGCTCCTTTTAGTCAATGGAAAGCAGGGAAAGCTTTATGTTTGTCAGGATAGAGAGTGTGGATATAAGGAGCGTATTTCAAGACTGACGAATGCCCGCTGTCCGGTCTGTCATAAGAAAATGGAGCTGATCGGTGCAAAAGATAAGCAGAAGTTTGTCTGTTCCTGCGGTCATAAAGAATCTATGCAGGCGTTTGAAAATCGTCGAAAGAAAGAGGGGGCAGGTGTTTCAAAGAAAGATGTGGCTAACTATATGAAGAAAATGAAAAAAGAAGAAAAACAGCCGCTTAATAATGGATTAGCCGACGCACTTGCAAATTTAAAACTGTAAAAAATGAGGATTTGATTTATGAGATTTATGAATGGAAAAAAAATAATCTTAACTGCCTTGTTTTGTATGGCAATCTTATTTTGTGCCGGGAAAAAGGCAGAGGCGGCTTTTCCGTATGACATGGAGCAAAAGCCTGTGACAGCAACCTCCATACAGGATGGAAAGGTTAGCGTTTATAATGATAAAAATTTAGAAAATCAAAAAACACAAATAGAGGGAGGAACGCTTAGGATAGAGGCTTACAAAGTAAGCGGAAACAGTATTTACGGAACTTATAAAAGTGGGAAAAGCTCCGGAGCAGGCTGGTTTTCTCTTAATACCTTTGTTGTGAATCCCAAATATAAAAGTGTATATGCGACCGTGCGGGATGGGATGCACATTTATACCGACAGCAGCTTTTCAGAAGTACAGACAACCATTAAAAAATACAGTGGGATTATTGTGATTAGCAAGACCGGAACAAAGAGACAGGTTATTTGCGATAAAAAAGATCATTATGAGATTGGATGGATGACAGAAGGAGCTTTCTCGAATACCCTTTTATATGACGGAAGAGAAAAGCAGGCTTTAGCAGATGGCATCTATAAAATTCGATGTGGATATCAGAATGATAAAAAGGAAACTAAGCAAGATCAGAGTGCAATGGAAATGTATCCGGAATATACATTTAAGTTATTGCATACGACGAGAAATCAGTATTATATTCAAAATACAGAAGATGGAAAGTACCTTTTAGTAACCTTTAAAAAAGAAGGGGACAAGAAAGAAAAAGGAAGTGTCGGAAAGTATGTTGTTTGTTGGACAGAGAAACCGGAGGAAGACGGTGGATTGTTTGAGTTGCAGCGTATGAATGACTTATTTTCTATTCAGAATGTAAAAAGCAGATATTTTGTTGCACAGTCTGCAGCTACAGAAACAAACAGTGAAGAAGCATCCTTTACCTTAGAAAAGGGCAGAAGCACACAGGAAACGCATTGGCGGATTCGTGCGGCACAGAAAATGAGTAATACAAAGAAACCATTTGTAATTACTCAGTATGACCCGGAATGGTGTGCGACACCATATGGGGGAGGAGGCTGTATGGGAACTGCCGGCTGCGGAGTTCTGGCAACAGTGAATGCTGTTTATGCACTAACAGGTCAGTATATGGATGTGATGGAGCTTGCCAATTATGCTGTTGAGAAAAATTATCGCATTGTCGGAAGTGGAACAGATGATGGAATATTTAAAGCGGCAGCCAAAAAATACGGACAGAAATATGGTTTTGCGTGGGACGGTGCAAGTGGAAGTATTGATGTATTAAAGAAAAAGCTAAAGGCAGGAGACACAGCGATTGTTCATGTACAGGGACACTATGTTTCTATCTCTGATTATAATAAAAAAACAAAGAAATATCTTTTATTAGACTCGAACTATCTGCCAAAGCGTGCAACATCAGCATTTGGTGACTGGATTAAGGTAGACAGGCTTTTGTCCGGAGCGTTAGAATCTCAATATTTTTATTTCTTTAAGTTAGATGCAAGGTAATTTCATTCGAGTAAAATGTAATGCGGCAACAGATACTAAGCTAAAATGAAATAGGAATAGGAAAATGAAAAATAAAGAAGATTTAAAAAAGGAACTCATTAAAATTGATCATAAAAGTTATGGAATGTATAAGACGCTTGGGAACAGTTACAGCTTTGGTAATTATATCTTGCATATCGATCATGTACAGGGAGATCCGTTTGCCTCACCATCAAGACTTCGTTTTGAGGTAAAAAAAGAACGACATGGTTTTCCGGAGGAATATTATAAAGAAAAACATCGCAGATTCGCATTAGAAGATCAGGTGCTTCGTAGATTTTTGTATCAGCTAAGACAGATGGATAAAGGCTTTATGGGTTCCGGTAAGAGCGGAAGAATTACAACCTGTCCGGCAAATCAGACGGTGCAGGAGAGGATAGCGGTAATCTTTTCAAAAGAGCAGATGGAACTTCGTTTTGAGATGGGATTTCCGGCAAGAGGAAGAACTATTATGGCGAAGGAAATGCAGAAGCTTGTTTTTGAGATTTTGCCACAGTTAGCAGAGAATACGCTTTTTTACCGCAATTGGGATACAAAAAATAAAGAACATCTCAAACAGGCAATTTTTCTTGCAGATGATCAGAAAGCACTCCGGGAAGAATTAAAGAAAAGAAATCTCACAGCCTTTGTGGCAGATGGAGCTGTTTTACCAAGAGAAAGCGGTATTTCCGACAGACCGATGCGGGGAGCTGTCCCTTTTTCTTCTCCAGAATCAATGAAAATAGAGCTGGAACTGCCGCATAAAGGAAGAATTGCCGGAATGGGTATTCCAGAAGGAATTACAGTGATCGTCGGTGGAGGCTATCACGGAAAGTCCACCTTGTTAAAGGCATTAGAGCAGGGGGTATATGATCATATTGCAGGAGATGGAAGAGAGTATGTTGTGGCTGATAACAGTGGAGTGAAAATCCGTGCCGAGGACGGTCGAAGTGTTTTACACACAGACATCTCGTTGTTTATCAATCATCTTCCGGCAGGGCAGGATACTACAGATTTCTCTTCAGAGAATGCAAGCGGAAGCACTTCACAGGCAGCAAATCTTATTGAGGCAGTCGAGGCAGGAGCAAAGCTTTTACTTTTAGATGAAGATACTTCGGCGACAAACTTTATGATTCGTGACAAAGTCATGGCCAGGCTGGTATCTGATGAAAAAGAGCCGATCACAACATTGCTTCGGCATATTCGGGGAATTTATAAAGAACTGGGAATATCCTTTGTTATCGTAGTGGGAAGCTCCGGAGATTATTTATCTGTGGCGGACCAGGTATTGCAGATGGATCATTATAAAGTAAAGGATGTTACACAGGAGGCAAAAGCAATCTGTGAGGAATGTAATATTGCGGGAGCGTATGCGGAAACCAAAATAAAAATGCCGGTATTTTCCCGTAAATTAAATCCGGTGAAGGCAGGAAGACGTAAAATAAAATCAATGGGAACAGATACTGTCTTAATTGACCGGGAGGCGATTGATGTCAGATATCTGGAACAAATCTCAGAAAGCGGGCAGACAACCGCACTGGCATATATGATGGGCTGGATTCTTGATAATGTAAAGTCACAAGAGGAGCTTTCGCATCTGGCAGAAAGAATATATAACATGATAGAGAAGCAGGGAATGGAAGCAGTAATACCTGCAAATTATTCTGCGGGACATCCCGTTTTACCAAGAAAGCAGGAGCTGTATGCCTGCCTTAGCCGGTATAGAAGTGCAAAGATTGTTCGTTAAAAAGCAATAAGAAATCTATGTAGATTTTGTGAAAATAATTGTGAAAGCGTATAATTAATGTTAAAGTAGAATAGATAGAATGGGTTAATAACCATTCGATATTTTCAGAATTTTTTGTTTGATCTGATGTCAGAGACGAAGAAACAGATTCTACAGCAATTGCATAAAAGGAGATTGTTATGATGAGGAAAAAGATATTTATTGCAACGGCAGTTCTTGCATCCATTTGTATGTTAGGTGGCTGTGCTACCTCAAAGTCAGGGAAGAAGGCAGCGGAAGCTACGACGGAAACAACACAGGTACAGATAACACCGGTCGATCTGAATGCATCAGAATATGTGAAGCTTGGTCAGTATAAAGGACTTACTATTAAGGGGGCTTCTACGAAGGTAACGAATCAGGATGTGGAAGACAAAGTGAGTGAATTGGCGCAGGATTATATCGAGTACAAAGAGATAACGAAGCGTGATACAGTTCAGAAGGATGATTACCTTAATGTAGATTATACAACAACAGTAGATGGAAAGAAGAGTGATGATTACTCGGATAGCAATCTGGATATTCATTTAGGTGATGGAAGTCTTAATGTCGATGAAGATGTGGATGTCGATGATAAGCTTATCGGAGCGAAGGTTGGCGATACCGTAGAAGTGGAATTTACCTTCCCGGAAGATTATGACGATACCTCTATGGCAGGGAAAAAATGTGTTATGGAGATTTCTATCAACATGATCGAGAAGGAAGTTATTCCGGAAGTGAATGATGCTTTTATAAAGAAAAATACAGAGTATAAAACATTAAAACAATATAAAAAGCAGGTAAGAGATGAGCTTATGAGCGAAAAGAAGTCTGAGGCAGAACAGACGAATCAGGAAACACTCTGGAATAAGATTATGGATAATGCAACACAGCTCAAAGACTTTTCCGATACAGACATCAAGCAGGAGCTTAAGAATATCAAAGCAGAGAACAAAGAGATGGCAGAGTATTTTGGTATGAGTGTAAGTGACTTTATTCAGCAGTATTATGAGATGTCACTCGAAGATTATGCCAAAGAAAATCTTAAGAAACAGTGTGTTCAGGACTTGCTTTTAAAAGAGAATAAAGTCGAAGTAACCGATGCAGATATAGAAAAAGAGATCAAGTATTATATTGATGAGTTAGGATATGAAAACAAAAAGGCTGTCCTTGAAGCGATACCTGAAGAAGAGATTCGTTCAGAATTAGAATTTACAAAGCTTATGGATGTTTTGATGAAGAATACGACGATTCAGGAAGCAAAATAAAATACAGTTCTTTATCAAAAAAGACTTGCATTCATATTCCGTTTATGATAGAATTGATATTCGTAAGCGGATATGGCGGAATTGGCAGACGCGCTAGATTCAGGTTCTAGTGAGCATTACGCTCATGCAAGTTCAAGTCTTGTTATCCGCATTACAAAGAGAAAGGGTTTAGAAATTAAGTTTTCTAAACCCTTTTTTTGACTGAAAATTCTTATGACATAAGTTTTTTCATCGATAAATCAGGATCTGTTCTTTGCATTAAAGCAATAGAATGTAACCACATCCCCTGATTCTAAAGTAGCAGTATATCCGGCTACAGAATCCTCAAACAAATCTTCCTCCTTAACTTTATCATAAGAAATAACAGATGGAATCGAGATAACCCCTTCCTGTCCTGCGAGATTAAACTGAATCTCGTCATCATCTGAATAGTAGTTAAAGAAGCAGGAATCAAAAGAAATCCAGACATTGTTAATACGCATATTCCCCATAATGCCACGGTAATTGCGAAGCAGGGTATGAAATTCGGCTGTTTTTGCCATGAGATAATCCTCCAGTTTCGTAATGTGAACTCTATGATTTATAAGAAATCAGATAAACAATGTTATTTTATCATGTTTCGACAATAATTGCTATTTTTAATATATGATGATAAGATAAGGAGTGTACAAAACAAATGTACTGATTAGATCAATATATTTTCACAGCAATTCAGTCTTATACAAAAGAAACAGAAGATAAATAGAATTCAGAAGGTGAAAATATATGCATTCTTGAAATGAATTTAAAGGAGGACAGAGTGAAAAAGAGAGAAGGTTTAAAGAGAGCAGGAACGATTTTGTTTTTACTGTTTCTGATTTTGGCAGGAAGCTTTTTTTTCACAAAGGATGTAGATGCAGCGGCATTTTCAAATACACAAAAGGAATATATTAATGTACTGTCCAGGCTTATGATAGAAGGAAGCGTTACGGAAAATATGGATGTTTACCGGAGCGTCAGTAAGGGAGAATCCGGTAAAAGATGTATGAGAGTGGCAGCTATTTCTAACAGAGCAGCAATCATGGCAGAAGGAATCGATTTTCTTGATGAAAACTGGTCACAGTATTATGCAGTCGAGACAAGAGATGGGAAAACAACATTTAACAGTACAAAAATAATAAGCAGAAGAAGGTTCCACAAAAGATATAAGAAGATTATACAGGGGTTAGACGAGGTATTATCTTCTGTAGAAGCTTCCATGAGTCCGGCAGATAAAGCAATGGCTGTATATATTTATCTGGCAGAGAATACACTTTATAAAGAATCTGCGGATGCACATACCGGATATGACGTTTTGGTGAATCACAAAGGTGTATGTGACGGACTGGCGAATGCATATGCACTCGCAATGAATACGCTCGGAATTCCGTGTGGTGTTGTAAGTAATTATTCAAAAAATCATTCCTGGAATATCGTTAAGCTGAATGGAATATGGTATTTTGTGGATTTGACGAATGGCGTGGGAACCGGCAGGCATGAGGGGATGGTTGTCAGTTATGAAAGCTGTCTGGTTGGCTGGAGGACATTTTTAAAAACACATCCGGGATATAATAAAAAGGATGTGTATGGACAGGGTAATTCCAATTCTTTAAAAATGCAAAAGATAAGGCTGGCATCGTCTGACTATATAAAAAATACAAAAGAAATTGCTGGTGCACTGCAAAGAAAGACCTGTATGCTTTATTATAAGAAATATTGGTACTGGGTATCACAGGACAATTGCCTAAAGAGGTCTGATCTGAAGGGGAACAATACCGGTACATTTTATATAGCACCGGAAGGAAAGTATATCGGATGGATTCGAAAGTACAATAACAGAATTATTTTGTCATTGAATTCAGGAATTTATTCGATGAGCTTTCAAAGGAAATATCCCGTTTTGTTAAAACGAGTGGATCACAGAGAGAGTAGTACAGAAGTGCTGGGACCGTTGTGGAATCTTATTTATGTCGGAAGATTTGTCATTGATAAAAAGGGCTATCTTTCGTATTATGTAGCAGATTTTCACGGTATCAGAAGGGGAAATACAAAGATTTTTCTCGGAGGACCGATGACGACCGCAAGGTATACGCCAAGAGGTAAAAAGGAAATAAAGCTGCGGGCGGGTCAGGTGAAGATGATTTCTGCGAGTTATTTTCACGATCAGGCAATCCGGACTTCCGGATGGGCGAGCAGAAATTCATCCATTGTGAGTATAAGTAATAACGGATACATGAGAGCAAGACGGACCGGGACAACGTATATTTTTGCAAAGATTAACGGGAAAAAGAGAAAGATTCGTGTCAGAGTTACCGGTTATACGATTACTTACAGGAATGCGGGAATTAATTCTGAGAAGAATAAGATTATGGCATCAGGTAAATCAAGGATTGTTTTAAAGTCTCCAAAACGAAAAGGCTATTCTTTTATCGGATGGTATAATAAAAACGGAGAAAATATAGAAGTGATTCCGAAAGGAAATAAGAAAAATATTATTTTGTATGCAAGATGGGAGAAGAAGGATGACAGTAGAAGATAAAGAAAAGACAGTGAAAAAAAGACAGGATTGTGATCCGGCATATCAGTGGCATATTGAGGATCTGTACGCTTCAGATGAACTTTGGGAGAAAGATTATAAAGCACTTGCGAAGGAAACGAAGGAACTTGCAGCATATGAGGGAAGGTTAAAAGAAGGCTCTGCAATATTTGTAGAGTATATGCATAAAAAAGAAGCGGTCCTAAAGAAGTTTGAAGCGGTATATGTTTATGCCAATCAGCGTTATCATGAGGATACCGGCAATAGCTTTTATCAGGGACTTTCCGGTAAGGCACAGGCGTTATCCCTGCAGCTTGACAGTGCAGTTGTATTTGAAGAGCCGGAGCTTTTAGCGATTGGAAAAGAAGAGATTACTTCATGGTTTGAACAGAATCCAGATATGGAGCTGTACCGGAGATATTTTTATGAGTTGTTCCGCCAGCAGGAGCATGTTCTTTCCAAAGAAGAGGAAGGGATTCTTGCAGATGTATCCGATATGTCAGCAGATATATCTAATATTTTTTCTATGTTTAATAATGCAGATATCCGCTTTCCATCAATTGAAAGCAAAGAAGGAGAGAAGATTCCGGTAAGTCATGGAAGATACACCCTCCTTTTAGAGAACAGATCTGTGGATATCCGTAAAGCAGCATTTGAATCCGTGTATTCTCAGTATGGACAGTACAAAAATACGCTGGCAGCACTTTATGCAGCGAACTTAAAGAATACAGCATTTTTTGCAAGAAGAAGGAACTATGCCTCTTCTTTAGAAATGGCATTAGACGGAGGAGAGATTCCGACATCAGTATATACAAGCCTTATTGATACGGTACATGAACATATGGACTTAATGCACCGATATGTCTCTCTTCGCAAAAAAGCTTTAAATGTACCGGAGCTTCATATGTATGATCTTTATGTACCGATGGTCGATGAATTTGAGATGAAGGTTTCATTTTCAGAGGCAAAAGAAATCGTAAAGAAAGGACTCGCACCATTAGGAGAGGAATATGGAAATATTCTTGCCAATGGAATGGATAATGGCTGGATTGATGTATACGAAAATGAAGGAAAGCGAAGTGGAGCATATTCCTGGGGAGCATACGGCTGTCATCCATTTGTACTGATGAATTATCAGGATAATCTGAATAACGTGTTTACACTCGCCCATGAGATGGGACATTCGATGCATTCTTACTATTCTGATAAAAATCAGCCATACCTTTATGCAGGGTATCGCATTTTCGTCGCAGAAGTTGCTTCTACCTGTAATGAAGCACTTCTAATGGAATATCTACTGAAAAATACAGAGAATAAAAAAGAAAAAATGTATCTCATTAATTATTTTCTGGAACAATTTAAGGGAACCTTGTATCGTCAGACAATGTTTGCGGAATTTGAAAAACTGACACATGAAATGGTAGCAAAAAATGAGCCACTTACCGCAGAAGTATTATGTGACATTTACTATAAGCTGAATGAACAGTATTTCGGAAAGGACATTGTTATTGATAAGGAGATCGCTTTAGAGTGGGCGAGAATTCCTCATTTTTACACGCCATTTTATGTATATCAGTATGCAACAGGGTACTCTGCGGCGATTGCGATCAGCAGAAAGATTTTAAGTGGAGATGAAAAGGCGAAAGAAGGATATTTTAAGTTCTTAAGTGGTGGAAGCTCCATGAATCCGATCGACTTGTTACGTCTTTGTGATGTAGATATGGCAACAAAAGAACCGGTAGAAGCCGCATTGCAGTTATTTGGTGAATTGCTCGATGAGATGGAAGCAATGCTGTAGCTGTGGTATCGTGTAAAGAAGTGTATTGAAAAGATATTGTGATAGTAGTATAAATAGATAAAGTATTGGGAGATAAGATTTATGTATGAATTTACGTTATTAAAAAGTATGTTTTTTGAATTAGATAAATATGAAATAGAAGGGGTGACACAGACGCAGGAAGGGCAGAGGACATTTCGCAGGCTGGAGATTTCCTATGACAGCGTACCGGAAGTAACATCCATTACTGCCGAAGAGAGAATTCTGCCGTATGTGGACAGGTATTATCTGTTTATTAACGATGAAAGAGTGGAGACGGATATCCGAGATCCAAAGATAAAGCAGGTTATTTATGAATTTTACAAGCAATATCATCCGGAATATTTAAAAGCTGATCTCCCGGATGATATGACAGATGTGAATATCTTAGATTGTTTTGAAGTATTTAATATGCCGGATTATCGTCCGAAACACGCCTTTCCGGGAGTGGTGACAATAGAGGATATCCGTAATGGTAAGGTTCGTGATGAAGACAGACCAAAGTTTGCATTTCCGGGTCTGGAGTTGTATTCTAAGAAGGATGAATCGGAAGAAGAAAAACCAATGGTAGCTTCATTCAAAGGTTACACGGCATTTGACGGTGACCAGGAACAGGCAAAGAACAAAATAGAACAGTTAAAAAGTCAGTTTGCTTCTCAGATAGAAGCTTTAAACGTAGATGAGATTTTGAAAAAACGTTCTGAGAATCAGGAGGAATAAACAATGTACAGAGAAGTATCTAAATTAATTTTATATCGTAATTTAGGAGAGGACAGTATCCTTTTAAACATGGCAGACATCTTTAAACGCTTTGATAGTTGTCATTACAGAGCAGAAGAACTGATTACAGATATTTACAGAGAGATGAAGGCATTATTAGACCTTGCGACAACTTACGGATTTGATAAGAACCTGTGGCACAATTATCTTACCTTTGTTCTTGTAACCAATGAAAATTCCTTCAGTATGACCAGTGAGAAGGTTGGGGCGAATGATGGAACCGTAAATCACTTTGCGAAAAATGATTTTCAGGTATTTATGAATCTGTTCCATTATGACTTCAGAGCGATTGAAGAGACATTGGGAATTGACTGTTTCAGTACAATATTAAACTATAAGGCAATCGGTAAGACGGAACGTATGTACAATAAAAATGTAAGTGAAAAGGTTCGTGCACTTTCCGATAAGCTTGCAGCAGCAGAGGATGTAGATGCTTTCTTTGATGCAGTTGTAAAGTTCTATAAAGAGTATGGTGTGGGAATGTTTGGATTGAATAAAGCCTTCCGTATCGTAGAAAATAACGGAAAGCCTGACTTTGTTCCAATTAATAATCTGGATAAGGTTACGTTGGATGACCTGACAGGTTACGAGATTCAGAAAAAGAAGCTGGTAGATAATACAGAAGCTTTTGTTCAGGGCAGAGTAGCCAATAACTGTCTGCTTTACGGTGATGCCGGTACCGGTAAGTCTACAAGCATCAAGGCAATATTGAATCAGTATTATGGGGACGGTCTTCGTATGATAGAGATTTATAAGCATCAGTTTAAATATCTTTCTGCGATCATCAGCCATATTAAGAACAGAAATTATCGCTTTATCATTTATATGGATGATCTGTCCTTTGAAGAATTCGAGATTGAATACAAATATCTTAAGGCAGTTATTGAAGGTGGAATGGAAACAAAGCCAGATAATGTTTTAATCTATGCGACATCTAACCGCCGTCATCTCATTCGTGAGACATGGTCCGACCGTTCCGATAAGGATGAAGAACTGCATCGTTCCGATACAGTACAGGAGAAGCTGTCACTTGCAGCACGTTTTGGTGTAAGCATCAATTACTCCAAACCGACACAGCAGGAATACTTCCAGATTGTTACAAATCTGGCCAGGAAATATCCGGAAATTACGATGAGCGACGAGGAACTTTGTGCACAGGCAAACAAATGGGAACTTTCTCATGGTGGAATTTCCGGACGTACGGCACAGCAGTTTATTAATTACATAGCCGGTAAGTCAGCGAACTAACGACAGTTATATCAACGTACATAACAAGAATAAAATCCTTCTTTTTTACAGAAGATAACCATATAGCTTAATAAGCTTAGAAAGCGGAGGTGTTTTTTGTGAAAAAGAAGGAAAAATTATTTTTAAAGGGAGAAATTGATATTTCAAAACTTGATTCAGATGTTCAGAAAAAATATGAGATTGCAAAAGAGCTTGGAATATATGATAAAGTTTTAAAAGATGGCTGGGGTTCTCTGACTGCGGAGGAAACCGGAAGACTGGGTGGAATAATAGGCAAAAAGAAAAAGGACCCCGGGGAAAGGGTCCTTTCTTAGCCTCATCTGAGGCATTCATTAAAAGGAGGAAGCCCATATACTGTATACGGGCTTCAAAATATGAAAAAAATCTTTAGCCACAAGAAATAGAGGGATTTCTTTGTTGCTGTCTATACTATAAAGAAAAAATATGTCCTATTTTTGACGAAAATTTGAACAAAAGGTGAAACATATCGAAAATAATAGATATATAAGATGTGAGATGACTCCAACCTCTGTAGGTGTCGAGCAATAAATCACATTCTTGAAAAAAGGCAAAGAAGGAGGAGGAAGCAAAATGGGTGTTGTGATCGGGAAGATGGATGGGCAGGTTGAAAAGATTTTTTTAGGAAATAATTTAACAAGAAGTACAAAAAATTATGCTAAAATGCTGAAAGACGAGAACTTGTCAGAAGAAGAAAAAGAGCGTATTCTGAAAGCAGAGAAGAAGAAACAGGAAGAGGATATAATTTTATAATTGTTTATACAGTCAGAAGGCAGGCAGTGCCAGATTGTGTGAGATCATAACTGGGAACAGAGAATATAGTAAGTGGAGAATATGTGTATGAAGATTTCAGTAGCGATGGCATATTATAACGGCGGTACATATATAGAAGAACAGATGGAATCAATCCTGATGCAGCTTGGAGAAAAGGATGAGCTGATCGTGTCGGTAGATGGAGCAACAGATGGATCTGAGCCGTTGCTCTTAAAGATGGCAGATATGGACAGGCGAATTCATATTATAAAGGGACCTGGGAAGGGTGTTGTGAAGAACTTTGAGAATGCGATTCGTCATTGTGTGGGAGATATTATTTATCTATCAGATCAGGATGATATATGGAAGCCGGATAAAGTAGAGAAGACGAATGCAGCTTTTTTAGATCCGGAGGTTAAAGCGGTTCTTCATGATGCAGAGATTGTCGATGAGAATGGAGTGCCAACAGGAGGAGAGAGCCTATTTTCCTTAAGAGACAGTAAGGCAGGAATTTTAAAAAATATTTTAAAGAACAGTTATGTAGGCTGCTGCATGGCATTTCGCAGAGAACTTGTACCGGTGATCTGTCCGATACCGAAAGAGATGTATATGCATGATTACTGGATTGGAACCGCAGCAGAATATATGGGAAGGGTATGCTTTTTAAAAGAGCCGCTTATCGGATATCGCAGGCATTCTTCTAATGTTACGCAGATGACGCATGGAAGTGTCCGTTTTATGATAAAGAAAAGAGTAGACATTATCCGGTGTCTTCGACTGTTGAAGAAAAGAATCCGGCTTTTGTACAAATCTGAGGAGTAGTTTATGGCAAAAATAAAAGATATGAGAAGTGAACAGGAAATACAGCACAGATGGACATTAAAGGACTGGGAATTAAATAAAAAGCAGATTATCGCTCTTTCCTTTTTCATGCCATTGCTTGTCATGATCGGCTGCTGCATTGCATTTGGCATACAGCCATTTGGAGATAATTCTCTTTTGATCATTGACGGACTACACCAGTATATGCCCTTTTATTCTGTCTTATATGATAAGCTAAAAGGTGGAGACAGTCTTTTTTACAGTTTTCGTTCCGGACTGGGAATTAACTTTTTATCGTTATTTTCCTATTATTTATCCAGTCCGTTGAATCTTTTGATTTTGCTTTTCAAAAAGACACAGCTTAATATGGCAGTAAGCATGATCATCGTATTAAAAATCGCCCTAAGTGGAATGACTGCAGGAATTTATTTTACAGCAAAAAGTAAAAAGCCGGGGCTTCCGGTTCTGATGATTTCTATGGCATATGCTCTGTCAGGTTATATGGTTGGATATTGCTGGAATGTAATGTGGCTTGATGCCATTATGATTTTCCCGATCGTAATTTTAGGACTGGAGCGTCTCATTGATAAAAAGGACGGGAGAATATATTGTCTTGCATTATTTTATGCCCTGTACTGTAATTACTATATCGCATTTATGATCTGTATTTTTGCAGTCATATGGTACCTCTTCTATTCCTTTAAGAGTGTGAAGCAGTTCTTCTTCCGGGGAATAGCCTTTACCCTGTATTCCTTTTTGGCGGCAGGAATGGCAGCCGTGCTGCTGATTCCGGCATATTTGGGAATTAAGCAGACTTCATCCGGAGAGGCGATGGTCTTACCGGAACATAGTTTTTTGACAAATGCGGCTGATTTACTGAACAGACAGTTTGCCATGTGGACTCCGATAAGTCATGATAACTTTGATGGTAATGCGAACCTTTATATCGGTATATTTACGATTTTGGCAGTTGTTCTTTATTTGTTTAATCAGCAGATAAAAATCAGCGATAAAATAAAAAAGATTCTTCTGATCGGATTTTTTTATTTGAGTTTTAGCGAGATGATACTTAACTTTATCTGGCATGGTTTTCATGATCAGTATGGGATACCGAATCGTTTCTCGTTTCTGTTTGGTTTTGTACTCTTAACGATGGTGTGGGAAGTATTTGAGCATTTAGAAGGAATGAAAGGCTGGCATATTGCACTTGCCTGTATGGCAGGAGCAGGACTTTTAGCCTACGCCCGAATAAAAGGAACCCAGCCTCTGGAAGATGAAGCATACGGTGTCGTGGGAATGTTATGTCTTCTATATGGAATGCTATTGTTTTTCTACACCTTATCCCGAAAAAGAAAGGTTTTGTATAAAGTCGTATTTTGTGCGGTAGCGATCATAGAAATTGCGGCAACAGCATTCATGGGATTTAGTGAGAACGGGCAGATTTCTGTCTCAAAGTTTTTCTATGGAACAGAAGACATGGAAAAAGCGACAGCCTTTGTAAATGATGGAACTTTTTACAGAAGTGAGCTTGCCGATGCTCTTATGGTAGATGAAAATGCATGGTATCCGATGAATAGTGTAGGACTTTTTGGTTCGACTGCAACGGACAGAATGGTTAATATGATGGACAATCTCGGTTTTTATACGGGATGTAATGAGTATCTGTATAAAGGGGCAACTCCGGTAACAAACTTTTTACTCAATGTAAAATATCTTTATTATCATCAGGAAGATGTATTAAAGACTGATTTTAAATACATCAAAACAGAAGGGGCATTTGATATTTATGAGAATCCGGCAAAGGGGATGTCAATAGGATATCTTATGAATAATTCTGTAAAGGATTGGTATTATGACAGTGCTTATCCATTTCGTGTGCAAAATGATTTAAGTAAGCAGGCGTTTGGTGTATCAACGCTGTTTCACAATATTGAAATACCTGATCCTGCAACGAATGGCTGTACGGCATCAAAGACTAATGACGGAGAGTATTATTTTGAATATGGCGATTCTCGCCCGGATAATATGACATTTACAATTCCGATTACAGAAACCGCAGAGCAGCTTTATCTGTTTTACGATGGAACACAGGTAGAAAATGCTCAGATCACAGTGGATGGGGAGAATGTAAAGTCGGGAGATCTGGATGGATATATGCTGCCGGTCGGTAAAGTGTCCGCAGGCTCTGAGGTAAAGGTGACCTTTGAATTAAAAGGAGAGACAGAGGATGGGTATGTCCGTCTTTCCGCAGCAGATTTTGACGGGCAGGCATATGAGGAATTTAAAAAGACAGCGGCAGATAATGCCTTTGTAACGGAAAGCTATTCCGATAATTATATAAAAGGAACGGTGGATGCAAAGGAAGCACAGACTTTATTCTTTTCGATTCCATATGATGAGGGCTGGCAGATACAGGTGGATGGTAAAACGGTGAAAAAGAGCTGTATCGGAGATGCCTTTCTTGGAGTAAAGCTTTCTTCCGGAAAGCACAGGATTTCCTTAAAATATACTCCGCCGGGATTCTCTGTCGGCTGGAAGCTTAGTGCTTTAGCATGGATACTCTTTCTCATTCTTTGTTTTGTAAAATATCGATATAAGATTTATAAAAAAAAGAAAGAAAATAGATAGCTTTTGGAAACAATTTTTCACAAAACATATGGTAGACTATACTACGTTTAAAGGAGGGATCATTTATGTTTAAAAGAAAGCTTATTACTTTATCAGCAATAATGATAGCAGGACTTATGGCATTTCAGGTAAGGGTATCTGCGGATGCCGTGGAGGAGAAGCCATATCTGTCACTTGGAGCAGACCTTAGCAAAGACCAGAAGAAGAAGGTTTTAGAGCTTCTGGATGTAGATGAGGACGAACTTGATCAGTATAAGGTTGTGACCGTCACGAATAAAGATGAACATAAATATCTTGATGATTATCTGGATTCATCGGTAATTGGAACAAGAGCCTTATCCTCTGTTTTGATCGAGAAGAAGGATAAGGGAGACGGCATTAATGTTACAACGAAAAATATTACGTACTGTACCGCAGGTATGTATGAAAATGCTCTTACGACCGCCGGTGTAACGGATGCAACGGTAACGGTTGCAGGTCCCTTTAATATTACAGGTACGGCAGCCTTAGTCGGAGCGATGAATGCCTATGAGGATATGACAGGCAAGGATATTTCCAGTGAGAGTAAGGATGCGGCAACAAATGAGCTGGTAGTTACGAGCGAACTGGCACAGCAGCTTGATGATTCGGAAAAAGCAGAGCAGTTTTTAGCCCTGATCAAAGAAAAGGTTCTTTCAGATGATGTAAAGACGAAATCCGATATTAACGATATTATTGATGAGTGCGGAAAGGATCTTGATGTAACGATCACAGATGACCAGAAGGCACAGATTGCGGAGCTTATGCAAAAGATTAACAACCTTGATCTTAATGTCAATGATTTAAAAGAACAGGCAAGTAAAATCTATGATAAACTCAGTGAGATGGATATTGACACACAGGGAATCTTTGCAAAGATTAAAATGGCATTATCGTCTATTTTTGCGGCATTAAGTGGGTTATTTCAGTAAGTATACGGGAAGCTTGCTATAGAGTGAGTAGTATTCTCTTCGCCTGTAGCAATCAGAGGCAACTGTAAATTTTGATACCGTATAGCAGGAGTGCTCCCGGAATACCAAGAATCGTACAAACACCCCCGGTGATCAGATTGATTCCGATTCCGGTAACAATATCTCTTGCCAGACAAAAAACATTAAAAAAGTATATAAATAAAAGACCGGCAGCTCCACGTCCGATAATGGATAAAAGTGCTGCAGGTCTTTTTTTTATGTATGCTATAAAATATCCGGCAAAACAGGCGGCACAAAAGATCAGAAGGATTTTATTTTGTGATAGTTCTCCCTGAAATAAGATTTTTTGCAGGGAAGTCTTTGCGGAAAAAAGGGAAAAGGTATTTAAGAGAGAAGACATAGGAAGGAGACTCCTTAAAAATCTGGTTGTTTGATTTTATGAAATGAAAGAAGAGAATATTCTTTATTATTCCTGTAGTGGCGAGAAAAAGCTTATGATAAATTACATAAAAATAAAAAAATGTAAAATAAAGGTAGACAAAAGAGGGGAAAGATGATATATTAAATCTGGAATAACTGCTATTAATTTACATTTAATAAATGCGTAGAGGTGAGATTGTTATGAGCTTTTCAGATATTCGAACAATTATTATAGGTGAGAAGGGGGAGTATGGAAGAAGACTGGTGAGATATTTGGAGAAGCATCTTTTGCCGTCAATGCGTGTATATCAGTTTACTACGATAGAGAGCTTTCTTTCTTTTGAAGGAGAGCGGGGACTTTGTCTGTTGGAAGAAGAATTTTTTAATGCGTTGCCACAGAGTCAGCAGGAGCTTTTAGAGAGGGACGGGACTTTGATTTTATTGACATCAGAGGAGAGCGGTAATTCTTTTTGCAAATATCATAATCCGGAGAAGCTTCTGTGCCGGATCATGGAGTTTGTTTCTAAGGAGAGGTCTTCGGTGCGGCCGGAGCAGGCTTCGAGGAAGCAGACGAAGCTGACGATTGTATATTCACCGGTTTATGAGGAGAAGCTTCTGGAGATAACGCAGACCTTTATGCATCCACAGGATGTATATCTTGGAGCGGAGGATCTTGGATATCGGCCGGATAGTCTGGCACCGCATACGGATAACGATATGGGCGATTTGTGTTATTACATTCATTTAAGGGAGGAGACAGTTTTGAATCTGCTGGAGGATATGCTCACAACAAAGAACGGGATAAGAATGCTGCCTTCTCCGGATATGTATTTTTATCTTCGTGAGCTGACCGGACAGGATTATGAATGGTTTTTTGATAAGCTGAGATTGGAAAGTGCATATGGGGAGGTGTTTTTGGGAGCGGGTAACGGCTTTGTCGCCAGCTTAGATATGCTGCGTTATTTTGATAAGGTTATTTTAATAGATTCCAGAGAAAATGTGAGACAGAGTTATTTTTGTGAGCGTTTGGAGCGGAGCATGAATGTAGAAGAACGGAAGCCGGGTACATGGATGAGGATATACAGGGAGGAGATTTTTAATGGAACTGTCTGATAGAAGGAATCTGAGGGAGCAGATTCTGCGGCGGATGGACGGAAGAACCTCGTATGTCAGTGATGAAGATGTATACAGGGAGATAGACCGGGCTATATTACATTCCGGACATGATGGGTATGGGACTCTTTTAGAGAAGGAAGAATTGCGAAGGCAGATGTTTTATTCGATACGTGGCTTTGATATTTTAGAAAAATATCTGGCAGATAATCGGGTGAGTGAGATCATGGTCATAGGTCAGGAACGTATTTTTGTAGAACAGGATGGAGTGATAAGGAGGACGGACGAGCATTTTGCGACGAAGGCAGATGTTTACCGGCTGGTAGAACAGATAGTAGCACCGACGAATCGTCTGGTGAATGAAGCCTGTCCGATCGTGGACAGCCGTCTGCCGGATGGCTCAAGAGTACATATCGTACTTCCTCCGATTGCTTTAGAAGGACCGGTGATCACGATCCGGAAGTTTTTAAAAGGAGGAATGACGATTCAGCGATTACTGGAATTTGGCGAATTCCCCGCAGCACTTACGGGAGTTCTATCTGCATTGGTGAAGGGAAAGTATAACATTCTTGTAAGTGGAGCTACCAATTCCGGAAAGTCTTCTCTTTTGAATGCACTGGCAGAATATATAGGAGAGAAGGAGAGAGTGATTACAATAGAGGATTCTGCGGAGCTTCAGTTTTTTCATGTGGAGAATCTGGTGAGGCTGGAGACCAGGAATGCAAATATGGAAGGGGTGAATGAAGTTACGATGCAGGATTTGATCAAGGCATCCTTACGAATGCGGCCGGACAGGATAATAGTAGGAGAAGTCCGGGGTGCAGAAGCCGTTTCCTTAGTACAGGCTCTGTCAACCGGTCATAGAGGCTCCTTTTCCACTCTTCATGCGAATTCGTGCAAAGATGCTCTACGCCGCCTTGAGACAATGATTCTAATGGGGATGGATATGCCTCTTGGAGCAATACGGGGTTTGATTGCTTCCTCCGTGGATATTCTCATTCATTTAGGAAGACTGACGACCGGAGAGAGAAGGCTGTTAGAGATATGTGAGGTGGAGGATTATAGCAGGAGTGAGTATGAGATTCGGACGTTATTTCGATATGATGTAGAAGAGTCTGTTCTTAAGGCGAAGAAGGAGCTTGTCCATGTGGAGAAGCTAAAAAGCTATGGACAGTATGAAGCATATTGTAAGGCGGTGAAGGTATTTTGTGAAGGTTAGGGAGAGTGGAAGCCGGAATAAGGCATGGTCGGATACTGTACGATTTTTTCTTACAGGAGAAGTGCTGATATTTTTATTGAATGTTCTGTGTTACGCAGATGTACGCTGGATACTGCCTGAGCAGATATTATTAATTCCCTGTTTCCGTATTTTAAAAAGGAGAGAGCAACATAAAGAACAGAAGCTGTATGAGAAGGGGTTTCAGGATTTACTGCAGTCTCTCATGACTTCTTTGCAGGCAGGATATTCTTTGGAGAATGCTTTTAAGATTGCTTATAAGGAGCTGGAGGGTCTGTATCAGAACCAGAAGAATCCGATGCGAAAGCAGATGCGAAGAATGGTGCAGGGGCTGGAGCTTCATATTTCTCTGGAGAGTCTGATGACAGATTTTGCGGATGCTGCGAATCTGGAAGAGGCAAGACAGTTTGCAGTGGTGATCGAGATTGTCAGAAGCACCGGTGGGAATATGGTAGAGATTTTAAAAAGGACGATAGAGCATTTGAAATATAAGATGGATACGGAGGAAGAGATAAGGGTTCTTCTTAGCGGTAAGCTGTTTGAAAAGAATATAATGCTGTCGATGCCTTTTTTGATTTTAATTTATCTGCGTCTGGCCAATCCGGCATATATAGAGTGTTTTTACAATACTCTTGGAGGACATTTGATTATGTCAATTATGATTGGAATTACGATTTTTTGTTTTTTCTGGTCAGAAAGAATTATGAATATACAGTTTTAACATAATATAGCAAGAAGCACGCACTTCAAAATCAGAGATTTAAGTGGTGGGAGTATGTCACGGCAGAAAGTAGTGTGAGGTGAAGAATTGGGTTAAGAAGGTTATGGAAGAAAACAGAGTGTGTCAGTGAATATTTTTTATTAAAAGTCTGGGAGAAGTTTCCCACAGGCTGGAAGGACAGAATAAGACAGCAGATAAAAAAAGAACTGAAGAATCAATATGTGGAATCAGAAGAATGGCTGCAGGAGGAAGCTGGACGTTTTTTTCTAAAGCAGGGAAGAATTCTGCTGGCAGAGGCTTTTATTATTTTTACAGTATGGATAGTATTGATTGCAGGAACCGTTTTTTTGCCGAAGGATATTGTTCTTAAGAGAAATAGGTTTGGAGAGGGAACAAAGGAGGTTGAGATTTCTCTAAAAGACAAGCAAAAGCAAAAGAAGCTTATATATAAGCTTGGGGAACAGGAATTGTCAGATAAGCAGGTACAAAAAGTATATAAAAAGTTTTTTAAGGAATTACAGAGCAGGATGGCGAAAAGAAACAGTGGATTAGACAGGGTTACTACGTCACTGGACTTGCCGGAGAGAATAAAGGGTTATCCGTTTGAAATTACCTATGAGCTTCCGGAGGATGGATATATCCGTATAGACGGAACCTTGAACGAAGAAGCACAGGCAAAGCTTAGAGATGGAGACTATACGACGTTTATTACGGCGAAGGCATCCTATCGTCAGTATGAGCAAAGCCACAGCTATAAGCTTCGGATTTTTGCAAAGCCGGATAAGGTAGAGCATGGTTTGTTTTATAAGGTGGAGCAGTATTTAAAAAAGACAGAGGCAGAGAGCAGATTCAAAAAGGAAGTGAGTCTTCCGGCTTCTTATGGGAAGGTAAAAATCAGAGAAGGCGAAAGAGGCATTGGAAATGGGGGGATTCTCATTTTGCTTTTAGCAATCAGCCTGCTTATACCGGTTCATAATTATTTTAAGCTTCGGGAAGCGGCAGAAAAGTGCCAGGCCGAGGCAGAACGGGATTTTCCGGTACTGGTTCATTTACTCACGTTATACATGGGAGCAGGCTTATCTTTTTTTTCGGCGGTGCGACGAATTGGTAACACATATCAAAAGCAGCGAAGCAGAGACGGAAAGAAGCGGTATGCATTTGAGAAGGTACTGCTTATGGAGCAGCAGATGAATAATGGAGTTACACAGAAGGATGCCTGCTATAACTGGGGACTGCAGTTTAAAACAGATAGTTATCAAAAGCTTTCCCTTATTTTGATCCAGAGCTTTACAAAGGGAGCAAGGGAGGCTGCGGTATTAATGGAGGCAGAAGAAAGAGAAGCATTTAACAGACGGATAGATAAGGCAAAAAGGGAAGGAGAAGAGGCAGCGACCAGATTATTATTTCCGATGATCTTATTGTTAGGAGAAGTAATGTTGCTAGTAATGTATCCGGCATTGATTCGGTTTCAGGGATTTTAGAGACGGGAGGAGAAGGGTATGCGTTTTGTAAAATTAAGAAAAGGGCAGAAAGAGAAGATTGTTCCTTACAAAAAGAATAGATTAAAAACAATATTGACCTCACAGGATGGTATGGGGGTAGTAGAAGTTATATTGATTATCGTAGTGCTGATCGGGTTGGTAATTATCTTCCAGACAAACATCAAGGGCGTGGTAGCATCTATTTTTTCCACGATACAGAAGAATGCCGGTTCGATACGCTGACGAGAGTGGTCAGATCAGTGTGTTTTTGTCTCTGTTATTTTTAGTCTTACTGAGCTTTTCGCTATGTATTATCGAGGGAGTGAGAAATTACGGCAGCAGTTATCTTGCGGAAACTGTTATTAAAAGTGCCGGTGAGAATGTTATGGCGAATTATGATAAAGAGCTTTTTAATAATTATCATATATTTTTCCTTGATCCCAGAGAGAGAGCTTATATTTTATCCGATGGAAGGCAGTATATAGAGCAATCCTTTTCTGATGAAGCTTTTTTTTCGGTAGGTTGTCGTTCTCTTGATATTACGGAAGAAAAGACAGCGGTAGATGAGAATGGACTGTATTTAAAGCATGAGATTCGGGAGTGGATGAAGTATCGGGAGGAAAGAAAGGTTCAGGAGAAGCTGAAGGCGTTGATAAAGAATACAGAGAAGAACAATGAGGAAAGGCAGGCTTGTATTACGGATGTAGAAGCAGCCAAAAGAGAAGAATCAAAAAGAGAAGAAGCGGTACAAAAGGAGCAGATTGCCAGACAGGATACAACAGGAAGCCTGGATATAGATAATACAGGAGAAGCTACGGTAGACCCAGAAGTAGTGAAAGAAAGGGCGGCATGGAAAGAAATACAGCAGACCTTACAGCTTTGTATGAAGACAGGAGTGCTGTTTTATGCGGCCGATCAGCCTTCAAAGTTATCAAAACAAAGTATTTCTACCGATGGTTTACCTTCAAATAACAGGGGTTCTTTTTCTAAAACGGAAGAAGCTGAAAACGGTCCGGAGAATATTTCTTTTTCAAATATCAAAGAAATATCAAGATTGCTTTCAGAGGATATTTCATTGGATATTGGTGGGAGCTTGTGGACAAAGGAGAATTATATTCTGTCCTATATCGAAGATTGCTTTTCTTTCTATGGATGCGAAGACAGTCAGGATAAAGGGAAGAAGCATTCGGAAAATATGGGGAATAGAGCACTTCTTTATGAAACAGAGTATCTTATTGCCGGGAAAAAGTCAGATATAGATAATCTTAAAAAAATAGCGAATGATATTCTGATGCTGCGGTTTGTTGCAAACTATATATTTACAGGGAAGGATACGCAGTTAAAAACGGAAATAGATGCGATGGCAGCGGCGGTAACCGGTGTTATGGGAATGCCGCAGGCAGTGAAAGCAGTCCAGGTGCTTATAAGAATAGCAATAAGCTACAGTGAGTCATTATTAGAATTACATACATTACTTTCCGGAGGAGAGGTACCGCTGATAAAAAACCGGAGTAATTGGAATGTTGAATTAAAAACGCTGGTAAAACAGTTAAAAGAAAAGGCGGCGGTGAAAAAGGGAAGTCATAATGTGACGTATTTTGACTATTTGAAAATGCTGCTTTTAAAGAAACATTCCACAGATTTGTGTTATCGCATGATGGACATTATGCAGGTAAATATTGCCGGGAAGGAGGCAGGATTTTTAATGGAGAATTGCCTGTTTTCTTATAAGTGGCAGGCAGGATTGTCCATTGGAACAATACAAATGAAGCTGGAAAGACAGAATAATTATTAATACAGCAGGGTCTTACAGGAGGAGGTGAAGCAGGATGCTCTTTTTAAGACACATAATAGCACTGTTTTTGTCAAAAAGGTGCAGTATGAAAGGTTCGGTAATTAATTTAATGAGAAAGAAAAAGCCTCTCCAGGTGCGGGTCGATCAATGGATTTTACATAGGAAAACGAGAGCATCCTGCTTTGCCTCCTCAAGAGGCTCTGTTACGGTAGAAGCCTCACTGGCATTTCCCCTCTTTTTATGTGCCTTCGTATGTATTATAGGAATGGCACAGATGATTTTGATAGATATGAGTGTCTATCACGCTGCCTCACAGACGGCAAAGGTCTATGCCAGACAGCAGGCGGTTAAGTACATAAGCGAGGGAAAGAGTGAATCATCAAAAGGAAGTAATGTGGGAAGTATATTTTTTTCACTTTATGATGGAGGCTCTCTATGTGGGACAATGGTAGAAGGCGGAGAAAGAGGGATTAAAGTTTCGGCTGTTGTTTCATCAGGAGAAGAGGTGTATTTAAAAGCAGAGTATCATTTAAAAATGCCGGTACCATTTTTCCGTGGAATTCGAATTCCCAGAAGAACAACCGTAAAAAGAAGAATTTTCTCAGGATATGTAAAGCACTGGGGAGAGTATGAGACTTCCGATGATAATTCCATTGTATATGTTGCAGAATATGGAGTTGTCTATCACAAAAATGCATCCTGTTCCCACATTTGTTTAAAAATCACAGGGAATGCGGCGATACGGGAAGTGATGCATTCTGCAAAATATAATGCGTGTGAAAAGTGTATTCATGGAGAAGGAATGCCGGGGACTCTCTTTGTAACAGCTTATGGGGACTGTTATCATTCCACATTGGGCTGTTCCGGGTTAAAAAGGACCATACGGGCAGTGAAGCTAAGTGAAGTCAGAGGAATGCGGCCTTGTTCCCGGTGTGGAGGAGGGAAGTAAAGCTTAAAAATGAAAAAGCAGAAGACAGGATTAAAAAAAGACAGAGTAGTCATTGGAAACAAGGGGATGATGACGGTGGAGGCATCGGTTATCGTGCCGGTTATTTTAATGATAACAGTTGTTCAGATATTTTTTAGTCTGTTTTTAATAGATATGTCAGTAGCAAAAAGCGAAGCTCTGCGGATAGCAGAGGAAACAGCCGCTGTATGGAAAACAGATGGGAATCTGACAGACGGAAGTTATATTTCACAGCAGCTTATTCGCAGAAATAAAAATTTTCTTCGACAAAAAAGCAGGAGAAAGTTAACCAATAAAGCAAGCACAAGGTTACAGAGAAGGATTTCCTCCGGATTGAACGTGGCATCTGTGGAGCTGTGCCGCACAAAGCTACAGGGTGACAGGATATATACGAAGGTATCGCTTCACTATAAGAGTCCGTTTCCGGGAAGTCGAAAATATGCCGGAATAGCGGGATGGTCATTTGCGTGTAACGGAATAGCGGATGTATGCAAAGAGGAAGAGATTCTTCGAAAAGTGAAGGCTCAGATTCAGAACTAAGGGAATTGGAGCTAAGGAAAGGATATATAGTGAAAGTTATAAAAGAAGGAACACATATCTATTTGCAAGAGCAGATTATGTATACAGGGGAGGAGCTAGAGGATACAGGCTTGGAATACTATCTATCTGTAGAGTATGAGGTGTTAAAGCATAATTCTCTGAAAACACTTTTAAAAAGTCAGCTTAGAGAAAAAGACGGAGAGAAAACACTTTTGTTTGATATTACGGGCAGACAGCCGTTAAAACAACAGGAAAGAAGCAGGAGCTTTTCGCAGGAAGAATGCAAAAGAGTGCTACGAAGTATGATTCTATTATTGGAAGAGATCGATGATTATATGTTGAATTTAAACTGTGTGCAATTTCAGGCAGAATATATTTATATAGACGCAGATGGGAGTCTTCAGTGGGTATACTTGCCGCAGTCGAACATGGGAATACAGGGAAATATCGAAGAGTTTTTTGCATGGATGCTCACCCAGATAAATTATGAGGATGCGAAGGCCGTTCGGTTTATGTATCAACTTTACAATAAAATAAGAAAGCTGGGATTTTCAAAAGAATTGCTGGAGAACTCTATTCCGTCAGAAGAAGAGGAAGAAGGTCCTGATGCAGGAATACTGCAGGAAACCTATAGCAAGAATCAATACAACCAATATGATCAATATAATCCGGATAGAGAGATCGTATGGCAGGATACAAATACCGATTTCCCTAAAGAAGATAAAAATAAAAGTAAGCTAACGTTTTTATATGAATGTATGAGAATTATTTTTTGTATCTTTTTTAGCGTAGTATTGGGATTAGACGTATGGTTTGTATTTTCAGGAATGAAGGCTGGCTTTTCAGAACTCCTTTTTCGATATTGTATCGGAGGAATTCTTCTATTGGGAACGTTATTGGGAGCGATTATCTGGATTAGTATAAAGTTGAAAAAGCAAAAAGAACTATGTCCATCTCGTACAGGAAAAGAGAAAAGTCAGGAGAGTGTGGAGGAAGTTAAAAAAGCGGAGTATCCGATGACGATAAAGACAGATGTAGAATGGGAAAGTAAAGAAGGAGGAACAACACTTTTAAGCGGGTCAGAGGATGGAGAAACTATACCGGAAAAGCTTCTTTGTCCAATGCTCCGGGAGGTAGAAACAGGTATTGTATATATAATAAAGAATTGTCCTTTCTATATTGGAAGTGCTGCGGGGGTGAATCAATTAGAAATAAAGGATAGAACAGTAAGCAGAGAGCATGCGGTTATTCTGGAAGAATTTTGGGAGAAGGAAAGGACAGGTTATATCATAAGAGATATGAATTCAACCAATGGTACATGGATAGATGATAAGAAAGTTAAAAAAGGAGGTCAGGGCAAGCTAAAAGACGGAGATATTATACGATTCGCAAAAAAAGAATATAAATTTTTACTACAGGATATTTGACAACGTGTAAGCTTTCTATATAATGATGTTGAGGTCAAAAG
>CAKREJ010000012.1 GCA_934317185.1 uncultured Anaerobutyricum sp.
ATGCAAGGGAAGGCTCTTTCACAATAACAGCAGAACCGATTCCGATTCCTGCTGATGCACCAATACCAGTATACATTCTCTTCACCTCAAATTTGATTTACAATTATTCTCCTAAACCGGATTCGATCATCTCGATAGCAGTCTTTAATGCTTCTTCTTCGTCAGCTCCATCACACTGAATTTCCACTTCAGAACCACATTTGATACAAGCACCGATAATGTTAAGAAGGCTCTTACCATTTGTTGCTTTTCCGTTGAAGTTGATTGTAACATCGCTATCAAACTTAGCCATTCCTTTAGCGAATACTCCTGCCGGTCTCATGTGAAGTCCCTGTGGGTTGTTGATTGTAACTTTCTGTGATACCATAGTTATTTCTCCTTTTCTTAAATAGGGTAATATAAAAATAAATAATAGCTAAAGAAAACAGGATACTGTGCTGCTGGCTGATGCATTCGGTTAGTATTATACCCTGCGATCATACCTCCCCTTGTTCCTTTAGTATTGATTATTTTACCATTTTTTATATACACTGTCAATATAACAGCGTATTACGATAGCAAAATCCAACTGTAAATTTTTTCAATTTCTGTTATCTAAATCCTCGTGGCCAAAAATGTATATTCTTTCTTTCCTGCCTCATCATCCGGATAAAGTTCTACATATTTTTTTGCTGCCTCATATGCCTTGTCATACTCTTGTGCCTTTTCATAAATGACAATCTTTCCGTACATAAATTCTGCTTTCGAATCCCCTCCCTGTTCAATGCCCTTTTGTATATAGGAGAGTGCATTATCATAATCCTTTTTTTCTACATATATTTCACAGATTTTCTCAAGAAAATCTGTATCTTTTGTATTATTCCAGCCTTGTCTGTACACCTCTACGGCTGCTTTTGCGTCTCCTGACTTCGTGACACATTCTCCCTTTAACATATAATACTGTGTATTTTTACTATCTTTATCAATAAGCGTATTATATATTTTTTCTGCCTTTTTATATTCTTTTAACTGATAATGACTTTCTGCCAAATAACAGGTCATGTCAACATCCAGTTCCCCGGCAAATACAGAATGAAGCTTCAGTGCCTCTCCAAGATAGGAAATGGTTTTAGCATAATCTTCTTCTTTAAAATAAAGCAATGCTTCTTCACGGTAATCTAACTTCTGCTGATAGTTATGCCACTGAAAAATCCCTGTTCCAGCCAGCAAGATCACACCGATAATCACAACACGAATAATAATTTTCCGCATAGAAAACCTCATTTCTCCTTCAACGAAAGAAAGGATGCCGCAGCATCCTTTCCCCAGAATTAATGTATTCTCGGAATCTCATATGCCTGATCTTTGAGGCGATTCTGATAGTACATATTATTATTTTCTTAAACCTAACTGTTCGATTAAAGTTCTGTAACGTTCGATATCTTTACCTTTTAAGTATGCAAGAAGGTTTCTTCTCTGACCAACCATCTTTAAAAGACCACGTCTTGAATGATGATCCTTAGGGTTTGCCTTAAAATGATTCTGAAGATCATTAATTCTTGCTGTAAGAAGTGCTACCTGTACTTCAGGTGAACCTGTATCTCCTTCTGTTCTTGCATATTTTGTCATAATTTCCTGTTTCATTTCCTTTGTAATCATGTTACAATTCCTCCTATTATTATAATCACCTTTACGAAGATAAGGTCGGAGACTCCATATCCTGGCAAAGGTTCTAGCAAAAAGTATCTTTCATAGATTAGCATACTATTCTTTTTTTGTAAAGCTCTTTTTAACTTTTCCTGCGAACTCCTGCATTTTATTGCAGGAATATCCCTCTTATCTGAAAATATCCGTTATTTTTGTGAATATTTTTCAAGGAGTTTTTGAAAATATTTTGGAAGTGGGGCTTCAAATTCTACATATTTCCCGGTTCTTGGATGAACAAAGCCAAGAACTCTTGCGTGAAGACACTGCCCGGTAAGTCCCATTGCATTTTTAGGACCATAGATTGTATCTCCCAAAAGTGGATGTCTGATACTTGCCATATGCACACGAATCTGATGGGTTCTTCCTGTTTCTAACTGGCATTCAATATAATTGAATTGATGATCAAGATGACTAAGCACCTTATAATGTGTCACTGCTCTCTTTCCGTTTTTCGGTTCAACAGCCATTTTCTTTCTGTCAACAGGACTTCTTCCAATCGGTGCATCTACGGTTCCTTCTTCCTGAGTGAAATTATTATATACAAGAGCTTCATATTTTCTTGTAATGGAATGTTCTTTTAACTGCTCTGCAAGACTTTTATGAGCCATATCATTTTTGCATACAACAAGAACTCCTGTCGTATCTTTATCAATACGATGTACGATTCCCGGACGTAAAACCCCATTAATTCCGGAAAGATTATCCCTGCAGTGATAAAGAAGTCCATTAACAAGCGTTCCTGTGTAACGTCCCGGACACGGATGAACTACCATATCTTTAGGTTTATTGATTAAAATAACATCTTCATCTTCATAAATAATATCTAAATCCATTTTTTCAGGAAGAACTTCAAGTTCCTTTAACGGTGGTACACATATGACAACATTATCCTCTACCTTAAGACGACAACCCGGTTTTTCTTTTTTCTTATTAACCGCCACTCTCCCTTCTTTTATCAGCTTTTGAATATAAGAACGAGAATGTTCATTTAATTCGCCGGCAAGGAATTGATCAAGACGCATTCCTTCCTGTTCTTCCATCACCGTATAATAATACTTTTGCTCCTTATTTCTAAGCTCATCCGGTTCCTGCTTTTCTTTCATTGCTTTTTTTATCTCTGCCATACACTCTCCGCCTATTCCTGTTCTCTCTTTTCAGAAAATACTCTGTCCAGATCTTCTTCCCGATAGAAAAATACAATCAGAATAACCAACATAATTGCGGCTACCGTCACATAAATGTCTGCCACATTAAATACCGGAAAATCAATTAACCTAAAATAAATAAAATCTACCACATACTTTCGAAAAATACGGTCTATCATATTTCCTACCGCTCCGGCTGCCACAAAATACAGACACAGCTTTAATGGTGCAAAATGTTGTTCTTTCGGTATTTTTCCGGAAATCCATACCAGTCCTGCCAATACTACGAGGGTAATCACTAAAAAGAACCACTGCTTATTTTGCATAATGCCAAATGCCGCTCCTCTGTTTTCCACATAATATAACTCAAGCACATTTCGAATCACCGGAATACTTCCAATCGGCTTTAGTATTTTTACTGCCCATAACTTTGTAAACTGATCTATCAGCAGTAAAATAAGAAATATGACTGCCGGCTTTGCCTTTTTTCCCATTATAATATTATCCTCCTATTTCAAAATCTCAAGCATCTCTTCTGATGTGACATCCTGATAAATTTTCGCCTCTCCCACTTTAGCTAAAAGAATGAACTTAATTTTTCCATGCTCCATCTTTTTATCATGCCTTGTCTCTTTTACAATATCTTGTGCATTGAGTTCTTCCGGCAATACCGGAAAATCAAAATATTTATATACTTCTTTAATGTCTCTATTCTCTGCTTCACTGATATATCCCCTCTTACATGAAATATCTGCTGCAAGGAGTGAACCAATTGCCACACATTCTCCATGTGTCAAAGAGAAATTCATTAATTTTTCGATGGAATGTCCTAATGTATGTCCGAAATTTAATGTTGCACGTACGCCATGTTCTTTGGGATCTTCTTCAACTACCGCTCTTTTAATCTGACAGCTTCCTTCTATCATATAGGCCAGAGCTGCATCTTCCCTCTTAGCTATGGCCTCTTTATTGTCTCTTATCCATTCAAAGTATGCCTTATCCCGAATCAATCCATGTTTAATAACTTCTCCCAGTCCACTATGATATTGTCGCTCTGAAAGTGTTTTAACGGTGCTGACATTGATATAAACAAGCTTTGGCATATAAAATGCACCAACCATATTTTTATACGCATGATAATCTACGCCGGTCTTTCCACCGATACTGCTATCCACCTGTGCTAACAGGCTGGTAGGAATCTGTACAAAATCAATTCCTCTAAGATAAGTTGCCGCAGCAAATCCTGTGAGATCACCGGTCACTCCCCCACCAAGTGCAAGAAGCATATCTTTTCTGTCAAATTCATGTGTAATCAGGAATTGGTATAAATTATCTACTGTAGATAGATTCTTACTCGCTTCCCCTTCCTGAAAAATATACACCTCTAACTTTGCACATTGTCCTTCTAATATATTCTTTACTTCCTCAAGGTAGTAGGAAGCCACATGGTCTTCTGTTACGATACAAAGCTTACGTTCTTTTATGCCAAATGAAGAAAGCTCTTCTACTAATTTTGAAAAGCTGCTTTCAATTACAATATCATACACCTTTTTGCCTTCTGCTCTCACTTCAAGTCTTTTTGTTTTCATTTATTTCCTCCTAAAAACACAGAAAGGATATATGGACGGCCTCCACTCCATCCATATATCCCCTCTGTCTTTATTCTCTCTCAGCTATTCTTATCCTTATGCTCTAAATACTCTAAAAGTTTGTAAGTTCCGGTGATAGCATATCTTCACTGACAAGCTCATCTCTTAAATCGCCTGTCACCTCAATATTGCCTGGAGCTACAATAAAAATATTGTTTGAAATTGCCTTCAAAGAACCATCTACCGCAAAGCTTGCTCCTCCGATAAAATCTATAATTCGCTGTGCCTTGCCGATTTCAATCCCTTCAAGATTCACTACGATCGTCTTGCCTTCTTTTAAGAATTCTGCTACAATCTGTGCCTCATTAAATGTCTGCGCTCTGATTACTTTCACACTGTCACCTTCTTCTTCTTTTCCATGAAACTGAATCACTCTGCCCTGATTTTCCGAAGCTTCCTCGGAATCTGATGTATCCTTTTTCTTACGTCTCAGAGAAAGAATCGTCTTATGAGGTTCCTCTTCGTCAACTTCCTCTTCGTCTTCATCCCGGCTCTCATTATTATCTGCTTCATCTTCAGCTACTTCGCTATATTCTTCATCAAATGGTTCCGTTTCGTCATCTGCATCATTTAACTTCATCATGTTTAAAAACTTTTCCGCAAACTTCACCTCATGTACCTCCTGTTATTTATTGTAATTCCGTGCCCCAAAAATTCCAGTACCAACACGCACCATTGTTGCCCCTTCTTCCACGGCTACTTCGTAATCATTGGTCATTCCCATAGACAGAATGTCCATAGATACATTATCAATGTTTTTCTCTCTAATGTCAATAAATAATTGATGTAATTTCTTAAAATAACAGCGATTTTCTTCTGGATTTTGTACAAAAGGGGCACTTGTCATTAAACCTTTTATATGTACATGGCTAAACTTACTGATTTCTTCTACAAGTTTCATTACCTCTGAAGTATTAATTCCAAACTTTGTATCCTCCTGTGCAATATTAACCTGAACAAGAATCTGTGCCTCCACTCCTTTTTTGACAGCTTCTTTTTCAATCTGCTTTGCCAGATGCAGAGAATCTACGGAATGAATCAATTCTACTTTGTCAATAATGTATTTCACCTTGTTTGTCTGAAGATGTCCTATCATATGCCAATGTACCGGTCTGGATATATTCTCATATTTATCACATAATTCCTGTACATAATTCTCTCCGTATTCAAGCTGCCCTGTCTTAAGAAGTTCCTCAATATCAGAAAGTGGTTTCATTTTGCTGACCGCTACTAATGTAACCTCTTCCGGATTTCTACCTGCTCTTTCACATGCCTTCTTAATATTCTCTTTTACTTGTTTTAAATTATCTGCAAGCATTAATAAATCACCTGACCTTCCTTTACTGTATCACTATTTAAAATAATTCTATCATAAAGCTCTATTCCGCTAGTCTGTGCAGAGATCAGGCAATAATCTCCCTTTCTCTCAAGCATTTCTACCGGTTTAAAAACGGTATACCCTCTGTTCACGATATAGATTCCCTGTATCTGCTTTGTCGCTTTCAATGTATATATCTTTTCTTTATTGGTCTGAGATATTACCATCCCCTGTTTTAAATCCTTTGAAAAAACATAAGCATACTTTTCATCTGTTTTATAAATATCTACCGTTATCTGTGTCAGAATCTTTTCCCCTTTTTTGTTCGTATTCATAACATTAATCTGATTTTTCTTGGAAGAATTCCCACCATTTGTAATGAAGCCGTTTGGAATCTGATAAACATCTTTTTTTACAAGTGAGCTGGATGGAATCTTTAATCCCTTTGTTTCTGACAAGGTAAGCGTGATATAGAGATATCTCTGATTCAGATACCTCTGTATATAATTATTAAAAGACAATACTACATAACACTTTCCGTTTTGCTTTATACATTGATAATCAGATGTCGTTGTAAAATTATCTTTATGAAATGTCACCTGAACTGTAGAATTCTCTTCTTCTCTTTTTTTCAAACGGTCATAAGCATTATTCCCCAGAGGTATCATAACCTGCCAATCCTGTCCTTCCACCAAACGGTATACCGGAGAACCGGCTTTTTGCAGCTTGTCTGTTCGTAATTCCTGCATTTTATATTTATTTACAAAAATATCTTTTGTAACTTTTTTTTGTTCTAAACCTTCTAAACCATCTGAAGAAAAAGAAACAATCCCTTCTTCCGGTGAAGCAACTGTCATATAAGAATCCTGTCCATACATTTCAACAAGTTTTTCTTTATCATTTACAAGAATCGTATCTGTATAAGCCATCAACGTCCCATTAATGTCCTTCTGTGCTTCATATAAAAGAGAAAATTCATTATCGGTATATCCTTCACTGAAAACTTTAAGTTTTTCTACGACTCTTTCTTTTTCATCCTGACTAACTTTGTTCTTTTTTGCCAGTTCCTTCTTTAAATATTTCTGCACCTTACCTGTAGTGTCTACAGTATAAACAATACCGTTTTTAGCGACCATAGAGCCATCCTGCACATAATAATTGATATAACCCCTTTGCTTTGTATTCACCAGTGTTTCCTTTCGCAGTATCACACCGGTTCCTTCGATACTGTCTACGATATCACTCGCACTTACTTCGTAAATTGCAAGCTTGCTCTTTCCCAGATAGCTTAACATATACGCCATGAGGTATATAACAATGATAAGGAATACTATCGTCCCTAAATTGATATGCAAGTGTAACTTTTTCTTTGTTTGTTTTGCCATATTATATCCCCCATCTGTTTAACGCTGCACCATTTAAATAATCGTAGTTTACTCCCTGAACATAGTTTTTTGCTTCCATGAGTTCTTTCCACTCATCTGTCAGCTTCCACCAACTATTCCCCCAATTTGAGAAAGCCGCATCTTTTTCCGGTATACGGCTTAGTAATCTTTCCACTGTAATATCCGGTCTTAATAATGCAATAAATTCGGCAAGACGCTCTAAATATTCTTCCTTCGAACAAATCGTAATCTCTCCTTTAGCGTACTTTTCATAAAGTCCACTTTTTTTCGGAATATATAAAGAATGCAGCTTAACCATCGTAACAGGCAGTGCTGATAAAATTCTTGAAGCTTCCTTTACATCTTCCATCGTATCTCCCGGAAGATTTAAAATCATATGTACACAGACCGGAAAATGATAAGGTGCAATTCTTAAAACAGCATCCAGAAATTCTGCAAGTCCATGTCCCCTGTTCATTGCAGCAAGTGTATGATAATTTACCGTTTGTAAACCAAGCTCAATTGAAACTTCTATCCCTGTCCGGAAACGAAATTCTTTAAAAGCTTCTAAATACTCCTGACGAATGCAGTCCGGTCTTGTTGATAAGCAGATTTCTACAACATTGTCGACCTCTGCCGCTTCCTTCATATAGTTAAGAAGTATGGAGAGTGGCAAAAAGGTATTGGTATAGTTTTGAAAATAGGCAATGAACTTATGTGCATTATAACGCTTCTCTACTTTTTCTCTGGATGCCAGCATCTGCGAACGCACTGTTAGCGAGTTATCTGATGCCTCAAAGCCAGTTCCTACATCCGCACAAAAAAGGCATCCTCTCCCTTCTTTTTTGTTTGGACAACTTACGGGAAGGTTGACCGGAAGCTTATATACCTTTTCCCCATATCTATCTTTTAAATATTTTGAATATGCGTAATAATATTGTTTTTCCATTTTAGCTTAAACCATAAAAAGGCGGCCTCATAATATTATGAGGCGCCTTAAACCTTTTCGTATCTTATTCAAATTCAAATGTCTTCAAATTCCAGAAAATCCGTCATATATGTATATTGCCGGACGGTTCTGCGTCAGATAATATCAAAATTATAATGCGTGGGAAACGTATTTCTTTACCGCTTCTGGCATATCTTCTTTATCTACGGAAGCACTGATTACAAAATCTACTTCAAACTTATCAGATAAAGCACTCAGTTTTTCAACTGCATAATCAAGATTGTCCTCAATGCATGCGGTAGTAAGGAAACTGTCAAGATAAATCTTATCCAGATCATGATCCTGAGAAAGAATTCCTGCAATGAATCCAATGAACATATCGGTATCTGTAATATTGAACTCAGGAACTACGATAAGACGAATCTGATTGCTCAGCTCATACATATGTTTATTGTTCTTATCAAGGTAAACGATCGTGCCTTTCGTAAGCTTAATGTCATCGTTCACCTGCTGAATTAAGATTTTGGTTTTTCCTTTTCCTTTCGCTCCTGCAATAATATCAATCATGTGAATATCCTCCTTTAGATATATATTATTGGACTGTAGTCCTTTCTTTTGTAAGGTAAAAGACCCGTGCCAATTCTTTTATATATATATTATAATTTATATCATATAAAAGCACAACCTTTAATTTACTGTTTTCTCTAATAACTGTGTCATAGATGAATACAGTGCCTCCTTCGTCTGTGCACCTAACACTACAGAGAAGAAACGCTCTCCCTTTTTATTCTTTGTCATAACGATCAGACATGACTTTGCCATAGAAGTAGTACCAGTTTTACCTCCATACATAACAACACCTTCCGGCACAGGAAATTCATTCAGCAAATAATAGTTTGTACTCTGCATATATTCATTGATCTGTGTCTTTTTAGGTGTCGTATAGGTCATCGTATAATCTTTTGACGATACCGTATCAACAAAAACATCATACTTTACCGCCTCTTTAAATATAAGATAAAGATCATATGCTGTTGTATAATGATCATTATCATGGAGTCCATTCGGATTTACAAAATGTGTATGTGTTGCTCCAAGTTCTTTCGCTTTTGCATTCATCATATCTACAAATTTTGATTCAGAACCAGCAACATACTCTGCCAATATTACAGCACAATCATTCGCAGACTTGATCATCATCGTATGGAAAACCTGTCCTACTGTAACCGTGTCTCCTTTTGTAAGGGTACTGATAACGGCTCCGTTTTCTGTCAGGTTGATATCATGCTTCAACGTAATCTCATCATCCAGATTACCATGTTCTAATGTCAACAAAGCTGTCATTACTTTCGTAATACTTGCCGGATATATCTTATCAAAACAATGATAAGATTCTACAATCTCATCTGTGCTGTCATTGATAACTAAATCTGCATAATCTTTGCTTTGATAATCAGGGTCAGTCGCTTCCGCTTCTGATAAAACAGCCAGATCCGATGCCATCCCTTTTAGACCAGAACCGGCAGCTTCTTTATTTTTCGTATAATATCCATCAAACGAATCTGTAATCTGAAAAAGATTTCCATTACAGCCGGTGCATAATGCCACTGCCAGCACAAATATGCTAACAGTGGATAATATTTTTTTCTTCATAGTCACTCTTTTCTTTATTAATTATCTGTACATCTCACGCCATTCAAGATCTCCTCTTTCAAGAGCCTTAACTAATAATTCAGCCGTTGCAAGATTCGTTGCAAGCGGAATGTTGTGTACGTCACATAAATGCATAACATTAAAAATATCCGGCTCATGAATCTGCTGATTCTGAGGATCACGAAGAAAGATGACCATATCTATAAGATTATGCTCTATCTGAGATGCCATCTGCTGTTCCCCTCCAAGTGGTCCTGCCAGATATTTGTGTATAGTGAGGTTGGTCACCTCCTCAATCAATCTTCCGGTCGTTGCTGTCGCAAACAATTCGTGTTTATTGAGAATTCCTCTGTACGCAATACAAAAATTCTGCATCAGTTTCTTTTTTCCATCATGTGCGATTAATCCAATATTCATATATTTCCCCTCCTAGTAGTGTCTTTGTAGTCCAATATTTAGCACAATCCCTATACCTGCCATGTAACTTAGTAATGATGTCAAACCATAACTTACAAACGGTAGTGGCAATCCTGTATTCGGAAGTAATTCTGTTGCCACACCTATATTTATAAATGACTGAAAGCCTATCAACGCTCCCATTCCTACTGCAATGAGCCGTCCGCTCATATTTTTCGCAACATAGGCCGTCTTTAAACATTCTATCATTATTATAGCCAATAATGCAATAACAATAACACTGCCAACAAAACCTGTTTCTTCTCCTACTACGGAAAAGATAAAGTCTGTCTGCTGTTCAGACACAAATCCTGTATCCGATACCGTAACGTCTGCAATTGTGTTATTGTTTAATCCCTTTCCATATAATTTTCCCGAACCAATCGCCATAACAGAATTATCCTGCTGATACGCTGTTGTCGATGAATATTTTGACGGTTCAAGGAAGGTCATGATACGGGTAACCTGATAATCATGCAGCAAAATCTGATTAGGTGTCTGAATATACCATACAAAGAGAAATCCAAGCGGTATAATAATCGGTATGATAATTTTTAACCACTTTTTGATTAGTGCTGCTGAAAATCCACCTGTAAAAATTACCGATAATAAAATAAATGTAATATCCAATGTTGTGGACAGATTCGGTTCGATCACTACCAGAAAAAGAGGCAGGGCACATAACAGTGCAAGTCTGAAAAGTACCTTCCATTCCATGAAGTCTTCTTCATGCTCCTGTATGTATACAGCTACAAATATTATCATGATTATCTTTGTAAGCTCCGATGGCTGCAATCTGGTAAAACCAAGATCAATCCATCTCTGAGCACCATTTACCTTAACACCGACAAGTTTTACAAGAACAAGTAAGACAATATTAAGCAGATATAAAACTCTGTTGAACCCACATACAAAATTAAAATTTACAACTGACAAAACCAACATTACACCTGCACAAAATATAAGTCCCACCAGCTGTTTACCTGTATAACTGCTGTCTGCACTATTAATAAACAATACACCCATTCCACTCAAGACAAGAACTGTACTTATCAATACCCAATTATAATTTTTAAATTGGTATTTCTGCTTTAACATGTTTCTCCTCCTGCGTTCATTATCTAGGAGATCGTAATTCTTTAATCGGTATATTTGCATAAATTGCCGGAACATTTCCATGTCCGCCATCCGATTCTGTCTGGGTAATCTGAATATCCAGCCCTTCTGTATCAATCTCCATGTATTTCGAAATCACTTTTATTATGTCGTTTTTTATCAATTCCATCGTTTCCGGCGAACAATTTGCTCTGTCGGATACCAGAACAAGCTTCAACCTGTCCTTTGCGGTATTTCCCGATGTTTTTTTTCTAAGAAATCCATCTATGAATCCCATTAGGTTCTCCCCCTTTAATAGCCTCTCTTAAATAAATTTGCTATCTTTCTCAGGATGCCCTCTGTCTCAAATTCCATAATAGGAACTTCTTCTCCAAGCACTCTGTGACAAATATTAGCAAACGCTCTCCCTGCCTGTGTATCTGATCCTACAAGCGGCTCTCCTTCATTTGTTGCTATGACGATACTTTCATCATCCGGAACTACCCCAATTAAATCAATAGCAAGAATATCTACAACATCCTCTACGGACATCATATCCCCTCTCTTTACCATATCCATACGAATTCTATTTACGACCAGCTCGATGTGCTTTAGTTCCTCAGCCTCTAAAAGACCAATGATACGATCTGCATCACGAATTGCAGAAACTTCCGGAGTCGTAACGATGATTGCTCTATCTGCTCCTGCGATTGCATTCTTGAATCCCTGCTCGATTCCCGCCGGGCAATCCAGAATAATATAATCAAAATCCTCACGCAGTTCATCTACCAGTTTCTTCATCTGCTCCGGACTCACCGCACTTTTATCTCTGGTCTGTGCTGAAGGCAGCAGAAAAAGATTCGAATATCTTTTATCCTTGATCAATGCCTGTTTCAACCGGCAGTTTCCCTCAACAACATCTACCAGATTATATACGATTCGATTCTCCAGTCCCATAACAACATCCAGATTACGAAGTCCGATATCCGTATCGATCAAAACAACTTTTTTATCAAGCTTTGCCAGTCCCGTTCCTATGTTTGCCGTTGTAGTGGTTTTCCCAACTCCGCCCTTTCCGGATGTAATAACTATTACCTCACTCATCTTTTATTCTCCTTTAAATTACTTAACTAATACTAATCTCACTAATCAACGACCTTGTAATCGTTTCAATGAAAATATTATCATTCTCGACAAATGCAAGCTTTGCAAGCAACTCCGGTCGATTCTTCTTTTTTGTGTTCTTCCTTGTATTCTTTCCTGCCGGATCCGGCGAACGGGCGATATAACTGCCAATCTGAATCTGCATCGGTTCCATCATAAGTGCTGCCACAAAAGCTGTTTTATCTTCGGGATACCCTGCATGAACCGTTCCCTTCAAACATCCCAATACTACAACATTCCCCCCGGCAATAACCTGTGCTCCCGGGTTAATATCTCCCAATACTACTATGCTTCCATCCACCTCTATTTTCTGACCGGAACGCAATGTTCCCCGGTAAAACTGTCCATTCTTTGCAATACGATTCTCCGGAACAGAACTGCCCTTTTTCGTTTTTTCTTCTTTTTCTGATTCCTGAATCTGGGCAAGTACTCTGGAGAACTCTGCTTCATATGCCTTTGCTCCGTCGATCACGCAGCTTATATTCAAACCACTGTTCTCTGTTATCGTATCTACCAGAAGATTCTGTTCACCGGATGTAAGCTCTCTGCCGGTAAAGCTTATAGCTATCGGCTTTTTTAAATCAAAAAAATGAGTAGATTCTTTAAATTTCTCCGCTACCTCCTTAAGAAGCTCTTCAAAAGGAAGCGTTGGATTCAGCACAATCTGAAATCCATATTTATTCCCTTTAATAATAACGGAACTTTTCATATCTCCTCCTGTTTTTAATCATTACTTCCATCAGAACCGGTAGGCAGCAATGCTGACGTTGCCTTCTTCTCTGCCTTGCTGGCCTTTCCAAAATAATATTTATAAATATCTCTGGCAATCTCTGCTGCATTTGCTGAAGTGTAACCATTTGGCACAACTACTGTCATAGTAATATCCGGATTGTCATATGGAGCATAAGATATAAACAATGCATGGTTCGGTCTTTTTTTATTTTCCTGTGCTGTACCGGTCTTTCCTGCTACTTTCATTCCCTGTTTTTTATACAGATATTTAATGGAACTGTCCTTTCCATTTACTACACCGATCATACCTTTTTTGATAAGATCAAAGGTTGTCGATTTTATCTTCAGCTTCTCCTCCGTCCGTTTCTCATAGGAAGTTAATATCTTTCCCGAAGCACTGGTTGTTTTCTCTAATAAAGATAAGTTTATAAGATTCTTATGATTAACAAGAGAAGTTACATATCTTGAAATCTGACTTGGTGTATAACTGTGTGTACCCTGTCCAATTGCAGAACGAACCGCATCCTCATCAGAAATATGAGGTTCATATTCCGTAATCTCCACTCCGGATTTACGATTCAGACCATACATCGCTGCATACTTCTTTAACTTTGTCAAACCTCTCTGGCTGTTATAAGTTCCATTCACCGTACCAAGATTATATCCCATCTGATAGAAGAAATAGTTACAGGATACTGCGATCGCACCGCTTACATTAAGTGAGCCATGTGCATTCGGATAAATCCAGCACTTCGCAGCCGGAGAAACTTTATCAAAAATACCCGTACACTTAACATATGTAGATGAATCTGCTACACCCTCCTCAAGAATTGCTGTGGATGATATCGGTTTAAAAGTAGAACCTGGTGCTGTTCTTGACTGTGTTGCTCTGTTTAGCATAGGGGAGGATAAATCTGTATTCAATGATGCATAATATTCTGAATCAATTCCATTCGCAAGTCGATTATTATCATAGCTTGGATAAGAAACCATTGCCCTCACCTCACCTGTATCGGGATCTGTGATGATCACAGAACCGGAGCAGGGATCTAATGCAAGCTGTGCCGGTGTAATCTCAATATTTTTAATCTTCTTGTACATGAAATTATAGGCAGACATTTTGCCTGTATACAAATCATTATAATCCTTATCCTTCTTTTTATCAAGAACCCCCTGATCATATAAGAGCAGACATACCCTTCTTCCACTCAGTGTTCCATTTTTAATCATGTATTCATATAGAATTTTATCAAAGTCTTCCTCAGATTTCAATGCATCAATGATATAATTTATCAATTCATTATAAATTTGATCTGCGTCATAATAATCCGACTTAATATTAAAAGAACTAATATCAATCCACTCATTATTAATTGCATATCGCAGGAACTTACGGAAAGTAATCTTTTCGTCTTTCCAGTCAAGATATACCTGATCATTCTCATCAATGGCAGTACTAACTAAAATATCATCATTTTCAAGCATTCTGTAAATGTAATTCACATAATCCTGCTTTTCTTCGCTGAGATTCTTACGAATCGTCTTTCCGCTCTCTAAATCCTTTTGTAATGTATTTAGCACTTTTTCCCGCTTTTTCTGATAAATGCGATATACTTCTCTTTCATTCTTTTTCGCATTTTTTCTTGAGAGCTTAGAAATATTGATAATATTATTATCAACCAGTGCATAATACACATCTTTTATCGGAACCCTCTTTTCGGAGCCTGCTGTGTCGGCTGTTGTCAGATGTGCAAGTAAAATACCTGCCAGACGTCTTTCCAAAATATTATAGGCATACTTTTGTAGATCAGCATCAATTGTTAAATATACATTATTTCCGGCAGATGCCTTCGTTGTTTTCACTGTTTTTATAACCTTACCAAGATTATCTACCAGAACATCTTTTTGTCCCTTCTTACCTTGAAGAGTATTTTCCATTGTCTTTTCAATGCCAGTCTTTCCGACAACATCATTCGCTTCGTAATCTCCTCCGGCATCATTCAATTCCTGCAGCTCACTTTCAGAAATAACGCCTGTATATCCCATAATTGCAGAAAAATACTTTGCATCATTATATTTACGAAGTGAATCTGCCTTAATAGCCACACCTGGATATTCCTCCTGATGTTCTGATATAGCGGCAATACTCTTATCACTGATATTCGATGCAACTGTAATCGGCGTCGTCTGAGAATAACGATTCATAAACACATCGTACCGGACAGACATAATTTTCAATGCATCCTTTGTTGAATAGCTATCCGCAATCCCAAACATATTTCCGGTTCCCTGTGGGCCGTTCTTCCCTGATTTCAAATACTCATAAACTTCTTCCGGGGTTGAATTCAAATATTTTTCTGCCTTTTTCTTTTCATCTTTGGAAAGAGTATCAATTTTTGTAATGCCATAGATATCTTTTTTAAATCTTGTCAGTGCAGAACCTGATACCGTAAATTTTAACTTTCCTTTACTATTTACAGTTAAAGGAAGACTATACATTATAGTGTCCCCATTCTCTTCTAAAGTCTTTACTAATTTATATATTACTTCATTCTTTACATCGTTCTCGGTCACCTTCGGGCCGTTCTTACCATTCGCATTGGTTCTCTCTCTTGCAATTTTAGCTGTCTCGTCTGTACTTTCTAAAGTTACCGTATATGCAAGCTGATTATAAGCCAATATCTTTCCATTACAGTCATATATGTTTCCTCTGGCACCGCTAATCTCAATCGTCTTTTTTATCTTATAATTAAAATTAGCCAGATGTTCATCTCCCTGTATAATCTGTAGAATAAAGAGACGGTAAATGAGCAGGCCGAACAATATAATAAGAAAAACACCCAGCATCACTATACGGTTTGAGAGCAGCTCCCAAATCAGACTCTTTGTTTTTCCCTTCGCTGTCTTTTGTTTCTCTTTCAATTTAAACAAAGTCCGCACCTCTCTTTTCATCCTTTTCCAACCAGTCATTTATCCTTAATAAAATCTGATAGAGTATAAGTCCCACCGCAACAGTATATACTACTTCCGGAAGTATTATATTCTTCAGATAATAAAAAATCCCCAGATGATTTTGCAAAAGTCCACATAAAATATACATGATAAATCCATAAATCAGATCATTCACACCAATTAATACTAACGGAAGAATATTATCATCAGAATAATAAATACGATTAAAAAATCCATCTACAAAACCGAATATCATATATAAAAAAGCGAAGCCTCCAATCGTGGAACCATAGAAAATATCCATTAACAAACCACAGAAAAAACCAACGATCATCCCTGGTTTCTGCCCACGCATCACTGCCACTGAAGAAATGAGAATCAATAAAATATTAGGTACAATTCCTGCCAGTTTAATCAATTCAAACACGGATGTCTGTAAGATAAAGCACACAAACACCATCACCGCTGTCACAATTCCTCGTTTCATAATCATCCCTTCTTACACAAAGGGCGGAAAGAGAAATATCATTACTGATATTTTTATTTCCGCCTGACTTATTCTTTAATCTGCATTTTCGCTATCTGCCGGAACCTTCTTTAGCTGTGTGATAACCAACACATCCTCTAAATGCTGAAAATCTACAAACGGTGTTACTTTGGCAGACTTTGTAAGATTGGAGGAATCTGTTGAAATCTTATTGATCGTTCCAATCTTGATTCCTTCAAGATACTTTGAACTGATATGGGAAGTAACCAGTTCTTCTCCCTCCTTCATATCTGCATCTTTGCTGATATAAGTTACATCTATCGTACCATCTTTTTGTACAGATTCACTGTTTCCCTGCACAATGCAGGTATCTCCTGCATCTGATGACTTCGCACTTACTCTGCTGTTGTCATCTATGATAGAACATACTTTGGCATAGGTCCGTCCTGTTTCTGTTACGATTCCGACCAGACCTCCATCTGCCAAAACATTCATATTGACTTTAATTCCATCTTTAGACCCTTTATTAATAATAAAAGTACTGTACCAGTTTCCACTTCCCTTACTGATTACTCTGGCTCCTACTTTCTTATAATCAGAATATTCTTTATCCATATTTAAAAGGCTCTGCAGATTCTTTAACTCTTTTTCGTTGGTACTTAAAGCTTCGTTTTCCTGGGTTAACTCTTTTACCTTCTGTTTCAGCTTCTCATTCTCTTTTTTCAGTTCTTTTGTATCTTTAAAAGAACCCACATGATCCCCTACCCAGACTCCGAGAGAATTAATGCCATCCTGCATGGGAATTACCACCGTCTCTGCAATTCCGGAGAGCGGCTTTACCGCATCTTTTAACACTGTACTGACTGACAGAAGTAATATACAGATGACTGTCAAAAAAACAAGCATCGTTTTGGGTGAAAACTCAAAATTGTGACGATTTTTCATAGTACCACTCCCTGATTAATGGAAATCAGAATCCTGTAAATTATGAGCCAGTCTCTCATAATCCGGATTTTCCATAATCATTCCAAGACCTTTTACTACGGTAAGCTCCGGTTCTTCCATCTTCATAATTGAAAGACCTGTTTCCTGCTGAATGAGCAGGTCAAGGTTCTTGATATGTGTAGAACCTCCTGTCATACATATGCCATCATGCATGATATCCATAGATAATTCCGGCGGCGTTTTCTCTAAGATAAATTTAATCGCATCAATAATAGAAGAAAGACACTCTTCCATTGCCTCAAAAATAAGATGATTTGTAACAGTTACTTTGTTAGGAAGACCCGTGATCAAATTACGGCCCATTACATCATAAGTAATCTCCTCATCTTCTTTAATGCCGCTTGCAAGCTGCATCTTTAATCTCTCCGCACTCTTCATGCCAATCACAAGATTATGTTTCTTCTTTACCGTCTGCTGAATTGCTTCATCAAACTTTGTTCCTCCAATCTTTAACAGGCGGCTCTGCACGATTCCTCCAAGACTGATCAGACTGATTTCTGTTGTGTCCGCACCGATATTCACCATAAGACGGCCTGTTGCATCCATTACATCAAGTCCTGCACCAAGTGCATCTGCAATTGGTTTTTCAACAATACGAATCTTCTTTGTTTTTAAAGAAGAACTTGCGATCAGATCATAAAAGGCTCTCTTCTCTACTTCTGTAATATCAGAAGGTACTGCAATATAAAATTCCGCATTACTGCCGGATGCAAGGCCTTCTGCAAACTTTTTGCCATGCATTCCTTTAAAATAAAGCTGAATCATCGTCTGCATTGCAGTAAAGTCTGCAATAACACCATTAACGATCGGCTGTTTTACCTCAATATTTTTCGGTGCCTTCTCATACATAGAATACGCCTCGTCTCCTAATGCTAAAGGCTCCTTTTTCTTAACCATAGCTATCATGTTCTTCTGATGTAAAATTACTCCTGCAGCTTTCTGGTAAATTTTGATGGAATTTGTTCCCATATCAATTCCATATATTTTTTCAGACATTGGTATGTCTCCTTTCGTTAGCATTTATACATGAAACAAATGCGGTAACACCGCATTTGCCTCCACTCTTTGTCAATGTTGCACCCTCAAAATCTTTTATTCCTGACTCTGAGAGCACTTTCTATCCTCACATCATCCTTTGTTCTCTTAAACTAGTATAGCACCGGTCTCCTATAATGATATGATCAGAAAGCGGAATCCCAAGAAGTTCTCCCGCTTCTTTTATCTGCTTTGTAATAACAAGATCTTCTCTGCTCGGCTCTGCACATCCCGACGGATGATTATGAATCAATATCATATACACAGCTTCATACCGAAGTGCCTCCACAAATATCGTTCTGACAGGAACCCAGGAACTGTTCGCTGTTCCTCTTGAAAGTAAAATCTCCTTCATCAGCCTGTGCCGTCCATCTAAAAGCAGAAGCATCACTTTCTCAACAGAAAGATGACGCATCTCTTCCATATAATAGGCAGCAATATACTCTGGCGAACTAAAATCGCTCTCCTCCTGCAAAGATGCTCTCGCCAGTCTTTTTGACAACTCCAGCACACATAAAATCTCAATCGCTTTAACGTTCCCTATACCGGGAATTGTTTTCAGCCTCTCCATATCAAGATGATATAAACCTGCCAGTCCCTTATAGACAGGATGTCTGTCCAAAAGTGCAAATGCAAGCTCTAATGCCGTGCAGTTTTTCGTCCCACACCGGATGATCACCGCTAATAACTCTCCATCTGTAAGACTTTCTGCTCCTGCTTTCAGGCACTTCTCATATGGACGCTCCGTTTCCGGACGTTCCTTCATAGTTTTCATTCTTGCTGACTGCCCTTCCATATATCCGTCCCTCCTGTATCCTCTCCAGGTACGGACACGCTGACTGAAAATATTTTACCATAAAAACAAACTTTTGTATATAGGCTTCAACGGCAGGTTTCGTTAACTTTCTGTGTCATTTATTAAGATATTTTTAAGTTTTCCTGTCTCATATATTTTTTGTAAAGACATCATAATTCCATACTTTGCGTGTTCCCAGGTAAGACCTCCCTGAAAATAAACCGCATATGGATCTTTCATCGGACCATCCGCACTTAACTCGATGGAAGATCCTGAAACAAAGGCTCCCGCTGCCATAATTACTTTTGCATCATATCCCGGCATATCCCACGGTTCCGGACGAACAAAGCTATCTACCGGTGCTGCCGCCTGAATTCCTTCGCAGAAAGCTACCATCAAATCCGGATCATAAAATTCCACCTCCTGAATAATATCATGGCGGCTCTCCTTACTATCCGGAATTACTTTAAATCCCAGCTTTTCATAAATATTTGCTGCAAAAACCGCACCCTTCAACGCACCTTTTACAACTGTAGGTGCAAGGAAAAGTCCCTGTGTTAATGCAGGTGTCACACCTAATGTAGCACCAACTTCCTTTCCAAGTCCCGGAGAAGTCAGACGATATGCTGCCCTGTCAATACATTCTTTTGTCCCACAAAGATATCCCCCGATCGGTGCAAGTCCACCACCTGGATTTTTAATCAATGAACCAACAATAAGATCTGCCCCTACCTGAGATGGCTCACTGATTTCAACAAATTCTCCATAACAGTTATCAACCATACAAAGTACATCTGGTTTTCTTTCTTTAATAAAATGTATAAGTTCTCCTATTCTTTTTACAGAGAGTGTCGGACGGGATGCATACCCCTTTGAACGCTGTATTGTAACAAGCTTTGTTTTCTCATTTAACGCCTTCTCGATTCCATCCCAGTCAAACTCCCCATCCGGAAGCAAATCTACCTGTCGATAGCTGATGCCATACTCTGCGAGTGAACCGTTAGAAGGGCGTATGCCAATGACTTCTTCTAAAGTATCATATGGCTTTCCTACCGGTGATAACAGTTCATCTCCCGGACGAAGCTGACTCATGAGTGCAAGGGCAAGAGCATGTGTTCCGCAGGTAATCTGTGGTCTTACCAATGCATCTTCTGTCCCAAACACATCCGCATAAATTTTTTCCAGCGTTTCTCTTCCAATGTCATTATAGCCGTAACCAGTTGTCGGGGCAAAACAAGCCTCACTCAGATGATTCTTCTGCATGGCACGAAGTACCTTCATCTGGTTACATTCCGCTGTCTTATCTATCGATAAAAAACGATCTTTTAATTCTTCCTCTACTTTCATGCAAAAATCATATACCGGCTTTGCAATTCCCATCTGTGCATAATACTCTTCTAGTATTTTATCTCTTTGTTCCATTCCCGATTCCTTTCTCTTCTATTATATTTAAAACAGAATCAAGCAGCTCTTTTTCCTGTTCATATTCTTTTTTATTCAGCCAGATTACCTCTTTTTCCCTGCGAAACCAGGTAAGCTGTCTCTTTGCAAAATGTCTGGTATCCCTTTTAATCTTTTCAACCGTCTCTTCTAATGTCATTCTGCCGTCAAAATAATCAAAAAACTCTTTATATCCAAGTCCCTGCATGGATACAAGATTCTTTGTATAACCTTCTTCTACAAGTTTTTTTACTTCAAAAAGAAGTCCCTGTTCCATCATGCTATCTACACGTTGATTGATACGGTCATACAATATGTCCCTGTCATGATACAACACAAAATATGCAAAATTATACGGAGATTCTTTCTGTCTTTGCTCTTTGTTATGCTCTGATAACTTCTGTCCGGTTTCTTTATAATATTCCAACGCACGGATTACTTTCTTTACATTATTAAAATGTACAAGCTGTGCATATTCCGGATCCTTTTTTTTAAGGATTTCGTAAAGATATTCTTTTCCTTTTTCTATTGCAAGTTGTTCTAGCTCTTTGCGATAACTTTCTTTTTCTTCATGCTGCGAAAAATCAATATCATACAATAATGCCTGAATATAGAATCCTGTCCCACCAACAACAATCGGTATATGTCCTGCCGCATAGATTTTTTTCATAGCTTCTTTTGATTTTTCCACAAAAGATACTACATTAAACTCTTCGGATGGATCTAATTCATCAATCAGATAATGCGGTACTCCCTGCATTTCTTCCGGACGGATCTTTGCGGTACCAATATCCATCTTTTTATATACCTGCATAGAATCCGCACTGATAATTTCTCCACCGATACTTTTGGCCAGCTCAATAGAAAGACTGGTTTTCCCGGCGGCTGTCGGTCCGGTTAATATAATAAGAGGTTTCTTTTCCTGTTGTTTCACGCCCATCCCCCTCTACTGTACTCTCTTAAACTTCTTTTCCAGTTCATATTTTGTCATTGAAATAATTGTCGGACGACCATGTGGACACTGATATGGATTATCCAGTTTCATAAGTTGATCCATGAGACTGTCCATCTCCTCATAAGACATTGTTGTATTTCCCTTTACCGCTGCCTTACATGCCATCGTTGCCAGTTTGTCCGTAATCATCTCCATATTCATCTTACCACTGTTTTCTTCAATTTGATCAAAAATCTCAATAAACAGCTCCTGTGGATCGATTCCCAGTAAATTTGCCGGAACCCCACGAATACAATACTCGTTTCCGCCAAATTCTTCAATAAGAAATCCCAGTTTTTTAAAAGATTCTTCACATAATTCAAATTTTTGCTGTTCTTTTATACTAAAAGTAAGTATAACCGGCGGTGCAACCATCTGCTGAACAATCGTATTATTTTCGAGATCTTTTTTCAGCTTCTCATACATCACTTTTTCATGAGCCGCATGCTGATCTACGAAAAATAACTTCTCATCATATTCTACGAGCCAGTAAGTACGAAATACCTGCCCTATAATCCTGTGCTTTGGACGGGCTTCTTCAGAAAGAAGTGGAACATCCGCAAAGCTCATCTGTGTACCTTTTGTATAGTTATCTGCTTCTTTTAAAAGCTCAACCTGTGGTTTTCCTGGCTGTGTCTGCTGCTCTGACTGCGTTTGTCTCGTATCGAACTTTGTAACCTCTTTAGATTGAACAGTATTTATACTGTTTTTTTCTATTGTCTTTGGAATTACTTTATCAATTTCTTTTTGAATTTCTGTATTTTCTCCGACATGCAAACGGGCAATTCTTTCTTCAATCGAACTTCTTCGATTTGATATTTCTACTGTATTTTTTCCCTGTACATTCCCTTGTTCGTCAGGATTTGACATGACTTTTTTTGTGTCGCTTCCTGCTGCTGAAAATGAATTCTTTGTTTCAGGCTGACTGTTTTCCTTTGTCTTTTCGATTTCTTGAATTTTTTCCTTCGAAAGTGAGGAAAAACGTTCTTCTATCGCCTTTCTTTTCTTCTCAAAAGGCTCTGGAATTTTTTTGATATTATCTTTTGCTTTCTTCTCACTCCCAAGACCTACTTTCGGAATCAGCTCTTTTTTTACAAAACTACTTCGAACCGCACTCATAACAGAAGAATATAATTCCTCTGCATTTCGAAAACGCATCTCCATCTTAGCCGGATGAACATTCGCATCAAATGAATGGGGATCCATTGAGATCATCAGTGCTGTAAAAGGGAATTTATGCACCATAGCATGCCCTTTATACCCTTCTTCTATTGCCTTACTGATAATATTATTTTTCAGATAACGCCCATTTACAAAATAATTCTCATAGTTTCTGTTTCCACGGGAAATAACAGGCTTTCCGATATATCCATCCACTAATATCCCATTTTCATTGCCTTTTACCGGCAAAAGATTCATCGCTACATCTCTTCCAAAAATATTGTAAATAACATCCTTTAAATTTCCATTTCCTGAAGTGGAAACTTTATTTTTATTATCACAGATAAATTTAAAAGAAATATTCGGATGACTTAATGCAAGACGCTGAATAAAAGCCTCTACATAGCCTGCTTCTGTCATTTTAGATTTTAAAAACTTTCTCCTTGCCGGTGTATTAAAGAAGAGATCACGAATAATAAATGTTGTTCCTTCCGGACACCCAATCTCCTCGCAGTTCTTTTCTTCTCCACCTTCAATGACATAACGGATTCCGGATATTCCCTCATCTGTTTTTGTGATAAGTTCCACCCTGGCAACCGCTGCGATACTGGATAATGCCTCTCCTCGAAATCCCAGTGAAGCCACAGTCTCAAGATCACCTGCTGATCGAATCTTACTTGTAGCATGCGGAAGAAAAGCCTTTGAAACCTGTTCTTTCTCGATGCCACAGCCATTGTCTGTTATTCGTATAAAATCAATACCACCGCCCTTAATTTCCACTGTAACTGCTGTCGAACTGGCATCTACCGCATTCTCCACAAGCTCTTTTACAATAGAAGAAGGACGTTCTACTACCTCACCGGCCGCAATCTGATTAATCGTATCCTGATCTAGAACTTTTATCTCTGCCATGCTTTCTCCCTTCTGACACCTATATACTCTCAAATTCTTTCTTACGCTTAATTTTATGAATATATTTTTCTGTCCTTTTATCACTTCTCATTCCTACAATTTTTATATATCTAACATTGTGTTTATATTTAAGAAATAAAAATTCTATGTAATAATCATCTTATTTACACTTCTTCTGCAGTTCATAAAGCTGATTCATTGCCTCCATCGGAGTCATATTACTTATATCCAACTTTTTCAATGTTTCTTCCACTTCACTTTTCTTTGGCTGTTCTGCTACCATTCCCATCGTATCAAATAACGAGATCTGTACCGGCTCGACATCTTCTGTACGCTTCTTTCCAATATTTTTTGTATTCGCTGTAATATCCGATTGTTCTAATTCTACCGAAATTTCTTTGGCTCTTTCAATAACAACCTCCGGCACACCGGCAAGCTTTGCCACCTGAATTCCATAGCTTCTGTCCGCACTGCCTTTAATAATTTTTCGCAGGAAAATAATACTGTCTCCCTTTTCCTGCACTGCGATACAGTAATTATTTACACCCGGAAGCTTGCCCTCTAATTCTGTCAGCTCGTGATAATGGGTCGCAAATAATGTCTTTGCTCCCGACAAAGAAGAACCTGCTATATATTCCACAACCGCCCACGCAATAGAAAGACCATCAAATGTACTCGTTCCTCTTCCAATTTCATCAAGAATTAAAAGGCTGTCTTTCGTTGCATGTCGTAAAATATTCGCAACTTCGCTCATTTCTACCATAAATGTACTCTGTCCGGAAGCCAGATCATCTGACGCACCTACTCTTGTAAAAATACGGTCTACCAGACCAATATTTGCAGACTTTGCCGGAACAAAAGAACCAATCTGTGCCATAAGTACGATTAGTGCTGTCTGTCTCATATATGTAGACTTTCCTGCCATATTCGGACCGGTAATAATATCTACACGATTCTTTTTATGATCAAGCAATGTGTCATTTGCCACAAAAAGCTCTCCGGACATCATTTTTTCAACAACCGGATGTCTCCCATCTTTAATATCAATGACACCTTTTTGGTTAAGGGTCGGTCTTACATACTGATTTGCTTCTGCTACAAGTGCAAGAGATGCAAATACATCAGTCCATGCGATCACACTGGCCGTTTTCTGAATCCGTTCCATCTCAGAAGCCAGTTTTTCACGGATTGACACATACGTTTCATATTCTAAAGCGTAAAGCTTATCCTCTGCTCCAAGAATCGTCCTTGCCAGTTCCGAAAGTTCTTCTGTCGTATAACGTTCCGCATTTGCAAGCGTCTGACGACGGATATAATAATCCGGCACTAAGTCTTTATAAGAATTTGTTACTTCTATATAATAACCAAAAACTTTATTAAAGCGTACTCGCAGGTTTTTAATACCTGTCTTTTCCCGTTCTCTCTCTTCTAACTGTGCGAGCCATGTCTTTCCATCCGTTTTCGCCTTCTTTAAATGGTCGATTTCTTCATCAAAGCCTTCTTTGATAATTCCACCTTCCTTAATCGGAATCGGCGGATCCTCCTCAATGGAAGCTTCCAGCAATTCATGAAGGTCTTCTAATGGATCAAGGCTTTCTGCCATTTTAGCAAGAACACCTTTACTAAATTGTGCAAGAATATCCTTAATATATGGCAAATATTGAATAGATGTCTTAAAGGAAATTAAATCTCTTGGATTGGCACTGCGATAGCTGACCTTCATCGTAAGACGCTCCAGGTCGTAAATAGAGTTCATATACTCACGAAGTTCTTCCCTTGCCATAAGGTTATCTTTTAACATTTCTACCGCATCTAACCGGTCCTGAATCGCTCTTTTATGAATGAGTGGCTGCTCAATCATCTTTCGAAGTGTTCTGGCTCCCATTGCTGTCTTTGTTTTATCAAGCACCCATAAAAGACTTCCCTTTTTCCCTTTTTCTCTTAACGTCTCACAAAGCTCTAAATTTCTTCTTGTAGAACTGTCAATGACCATGTAGTTTTCTGTCGAATATACTTTTAATTCCATCAAATGAGAGAGCGAATTCTTCTGTGTTTCATGGAGATACTGTAATAATGCCCCACTTGCGATCTTGCCAAATGGATAATCTGACAGTCCGATTCCCTCTAAATTCACAAGATTATATTGGTCTTTAATCAGCTTTTCACACTTATCATTTTCAAAGTAATCACTGGCAACCGGTGAAATAACTGCACCAACCTTATCTCTGATATAATCAAAATCCATCCCACAGATACAAAAGGCATCATTGCAGATAATCTCAGATGGCTGAAACTTATTCATTTCATCAAAAAGTGCGTCCTGATGTTCAACCTGTGTTGTCCGAAATTCTCCGGTGGACAAATCACACACACCGATTCCAAACAGGTCATCTTCACAGAACACACTCATAATGAAATTATTCTTTGATTCATCAAGGCTCTGCGTCATAACATTTGTTCCCGGTGTAACAACACGAATAACATCCCTCTTTACGATTCCTTTCGCAGCCTTTGGATCTTCCACCTGCTCACAGATGGCAACACGAAACCCTCTCTCTACCAACTTGTTAATATACGGCTCACAGGAATGGAAAGGCACCCCACACATAGGTGCCTTTTCTTCCTGACCACAATTTTTCCCTGTCAGGGTAATCTCTAACTCTCTTGATGCAGTAAGTGCATCATCATAAAACATTTCGTAGAAATCCCCTAAACGGTAAAATAAAATACAGTCTTTATATTTATTCTTTATCTGGAAATACTGTTCCATCATTGGAGTCAGCTTAGCCATTTATGCTCAACCTCCCCAGATAATAAAATCCTTTGGATTCTTCTAACACAACAGGAACAATCTTACCAATCATAGAAGCATCTCCTTTAAAATGTACAACACTGTTATTCGATAAGCGTCCTGTAACCATAGTTGCATCTTTTTCATCAAGTTCTTCTACCAAAACAAGTTCTGTATTCCCGGCAAGCTTTCCATTTTGCTCTCTTGCCACTTCATTCACCACTTTTAATAAACGGTCAAATCTCTCATGTACCACTTCTTCCGGAACCTGATCCGACATTTTTGCTGCCGGTGTTCCCGAACGCTTGGAATAAATAAAAGTAAATGCACTGTCATACTTTGCTTTTCTTACGATATCAAGTGTCTCCTGAAAATCTTCCTCTGTCTCTCCCGGAAAACCTACAATAATATCTGTTGTAATCGCAATATCCGGAACAGCAGTACGAATCTTATCTACTAATGTAAGATAATGCTCCTTTGTATACTTTCTGTTCATTAATTTTAAAATGCGGCTGCTTCCAGACTGCACCGGCAAATGAAGATGCTTACATATTTTCTTGGAATGTGCCATCACTTCAATAAGCTCATCGGATAAATCCTTTGGATGAGAAGTCATAAATCGAATTCTTTCAATCCCTTCTACCTCTTCTACCATAGTAAGAAGCTTTGCAAAGCTGATCGGATTGTCAAGATTCTTTCCATAAGAGTTTACATTTTGTCCAAGAAGCATCACCTCTACAACACCTTCTGATGCCAGCTTCTTCACTTCTGCTACAATGTCCTCCGGCTTTCTGCTTCGCTCTCTTCCTCTTACATAAGGAACGATACAATAACTACAGAAATTATTACAGCCAAACATAATATTAACTCCGGCCTTAAATCCAAACTTACGGTCACTTGGCAAATCTTCGATAATCTGATCCGTCTTCTCCCAAACATCAAATACCCTTTTTCTTCCGGAAAGACATTCATATAAAAGCTCTGCCAGTTTAAAAATATTATGTGTTCCAAAAACAACATCAACAAACTTAAACGTTGTTTTCACCTTTTCCTGCTCCTCCGGCTCCTGCATCATGCATCCACACATAGCGATAACCATCTCCGGATTCTTCTTTTTATAATTCTTCAAAGCTCCAAGTCTTCCATAAACACGAACATTCGCATTCTCACGAACAGTACATGTATTATAATAAACAAAATCCGCTTTTTCTGTATCGGCTTTCACATAGCCGATATCTTCAAGAATTCCGTTCAACTTCTCCGAATCCTTAAAATTCATCTGACAGCCAAATGTCTGGTCATAAAATGTAAGCTTACGCCCAAGCTCAAGTTCTTTTTCTTTTATAATATCTCTGCACTTTGCAATAAAATACCGCTGTCTCTCCGGTTCCTTTTCCGGTGCAGGCGCGGTTGTATCAATTAATTCATAGTTTATATTCATTATAACCTCCAAGGTGTGTAAAATTATTTTTTACGCAGATAGAATTATTATAGGATAAGTCTTTTTATTTTTCAAGAAAAAAGTACTTGATTTTTATTTTTGTCTGTGTTATATTAGACAAGTCGCAACGATATGGTCGATTGGTCAAGCGGCTAAGACGTCGCCCTCTCACGGCGAAAACAGGGGTTCGATTCCCCTATCGACTATTTTTTAAAATAAAATTGAAAAAGTTCTTGATTTTTATTTTAAGATATGATATATTAATCAAGTCGCAATAATGTGGTCGATTGGTCAAGCGGCTAAGACGTCGCCCTCTCACGGCGAAAACAGGGGTTCGATTCCCCTATCGACTATTTT
>CAKREJ010000013.1 GCA_934317185.1 uncultured Anaerobutyricum sp.
AAAAAATTTTTGCTGCCATTTTTTGTTCCTCCTGTAATAATTATAAAAATTAATTTATTCAATTATCAAAATTGATTCTATCTCTTCTGATAAGAATTTCAATCGTTATAATACTCCTCTTTATTTCATAAATCAAGGCAATTTTGCGTATTTCTTAAAAAAATTTTCTAAAAAATGAATTAAGTCATCCATTTGCCTTCATTTGTCTAAAAAATACTACGGATTTTCAATAAAAAAAGAAGGGATATTCAAATATCCCTTCTTTCATACACAATAGATTTACGATTCATTCAAGAATGCCCCGGCATTCTTGCTGCGAGATGTGCGTCACGGGAGTCATCTCACATCTGATATACTGCAGTAATGTACAAAATCAGTTCAGAGTACTTACCCCTCTTCCAAGTCCGGTAATTCCAGTACGAACCATCTCTAATACTTCAAAATCTGCCATAAGGTTCAAAAATGCATCCAGTTTATTCTGATTACCGGTAAGTTCGATCATAAGAGAGTTGGCTGCAACATCGACAACTTTTGCACGGAAAATATCTGCAATTGCGATAATCTCCTGCTTTTCCTTCTTATCTGCCATCACCTTCACAAGTACAAGTTCCCGGCATACGGAATGATTATTTTCAAGTTCCACAATTTTACGAACTTCTACCAGTTTAGCAATCTGATTACGAATCTGTTCAAGAATCTGATTATCGCCGCTCACAGCAACCGTAATACGTGTGTACTTTGGATCATTCGTGATTCCTGCTGTAATACTGTCAATATTATATCCACGCCGACTAAAAAGAGCTGCTACTCTTGCCAGAACACCGGGATTATTATCTACTAAAAGAGATAAAACAATCTGTCTCATAATATTATCCTCCGATATTAATATGTAGAGATACCCTCCGTCTTTTCCGGATAGTATCCATCTATAAATTTATCATTACCGATTCCATAAGAATCGTTAATACCCGGGTCTTCTCCAATGCCAAAAACAAAGTATTGCAGAGCTTTTTTGTTCGCTTCGTAATCTACCTGCATTACCCATGCACCATTACCGCTTAAACGTCCTTCTGTATATGAACCCTCATATGGAATACGAAGCTGTTCTATCTCTGTTGCTCCCATTGTAATAACTGAGGTCAGAAGACTTCTGATCTGTTTTTCTGTAAGGTCTGTCGTAACATATTTCAGTGCTTTCATACAGATATTTGTGATGGTCATAATATCTTCGCTCTTTAATTCATTAAATACGGAAATAAGAATCTTACGCTGACGGTCTGTACGACCAAATTCTCCTGTAATATCCTGACGAATTCGGCAATATGCCAATGCCTGATATGGTGTAAGCATATTGTCTCCGGCTTTTACATTTTTCTCTCCATGTTTGGAATTTACATAAGCTGTTTTTAAGAAATAAGCCTCTGCTTCTGTAAGTTCCATTGGCACTCCGCCAATCAGGTCAACAACTTCACGGAATGCTTCCATGTCAACTTCTACATATCCATCCAGCTTGATACCAAAATTTTCTGCAATTGTCTCATATTCAAGCTGAACACCACCATAAGAATAGGCTGCATTAAATTTATGATAACCATATCCCGGAATATCAATATACATATCTCGCATAAGAGATGTCAGTTTTAACTTACCATTCTTTAAATCAATCGTTGCAATCATTGTGGAATCAGAACGACCAGCTTCTGTTTCATCAGAACGTTTATCACATCCGATCAGAAGAATATTTACAACATCCTGATCATATTCAAGATCTGCATCTACAACATCCGCATCCTTTAACGCAGTCTTTGTATCGGTCGTAATCGTATTGGTTGCTGCTTTATAATAGGCAGCTACCGCCCCTCCTGCTGCGGAAGCGACAAACAATACTGTAAGAAAGAAGCACATGAATACCTGTGCAATTCTTCTGCCCTTTCTTCCACGCTTGCGGACTTTTTTCGCTTTTTTATTGTCTATATTTTTGTCTGTATTTGTCTCTTTCAAACTTTAAAACCTCCTGTACGAAAAACTCTTTTTATACATTATACTAATTTTTCCACTATTGCAAGTTAAAATTTCTTAAAGTTCGCTTTATTTCCAGTAAGAAGGATTAAGAGATATTTTAAGAATCCACTTTTTCGGAAGTTTTTTATAATTTTTTCCAAGACGATATCCAATATATTTTGCAGCATTTTGCATAATTATTTTGGGAACATAAGCAAACTGTCCTTTTTTAATAAAATACCTTAATGTCATTTTTACAAGACGTATCCCTTCTGATTCCGATTTTACTTCCGTAAAAAGCCCACCTGCATCTACCTGTGAAACTGCCAGATCAAAATTTCTCTTTAATTGTTCTTTTGCCGTATAATTATGCCAGTGCCATACTTTTGCATCAGCAACATAAGCAATCTTTTTTTCGGCTTCGATTAAATGTGATGCAAAAATCATATCTTCATTAAATATCGTGTGCAGTGGAAAACCACCTAATGCATCATATTCTGTCTTACGATATGCCGCACAGACATTAGAACAGAAAAATGTTTTAATTCCCAATGTGTCTAAATCTTCTTTGCTCTTGATTCGACTTTCCTTTGGATAATTAAAAATTCTAGTATAAGCTTCAATTGGATTATCTTTCTTATCTGCCATCTGTCTGCCATAAGCTGCACAGACATCTTCATTCTCAAATGGTTTTATTAAATTTTCAATAAGATATTCATCAGCCGGAATCGCATCTTGTGTTAAAAGAATCATAATATCCCCATCACACATCGCTGCTGCCCTGTTTCTTGTTCCACCGTGATCAAATTCCGGTTTTGTTATATGGATAATCTCTCCTTGCTTTAATGTAGAAAATACTCTGCTGTGAAAAAATTTCTCTTCGGTATTGATCAGAAGAATTTTCTGTGGTTGTACTGTCTGCTTTTTCAACATACGAAGGCATTTTTCTAACTTTTCATCCGGATGATATGTCGGGATAATTACATCAATCTTTTTCATCTCGTTCATTCGTACCACCTTTTCGTTTTGCCGCCGCTTCCGGAACAACGCAATAATTCAATTTATCTGATCTGTAATCTTAATGATTATTTGCAAATTATTCCGAAAGAGCTATTTCATTAATAAATATTTTACTCCGCAAGAAGCTTTTTTGCAAGACGTACTGCATCTGCTGCATCTTTTGAATAGCCATCTGCACCTATCTCATCTGCAAAACTTTGTGTTGTTACTGCACCACCAATCATTACCTTTACGTTAAGATTTTCTTTTTTCTTTAAAGCGATCGTATCTTTCATACGCATCATTGTCGTTGTCATTAAAGCTGACAATACGATAATAGAGGCTTCATGTTCTTTTGCTGCCGCAATAATTTTATCTGCCGGAACATCCTTTCCAAGATCAATCACCTCATATCCGTAATTACGAAGCATTAAGGCAACAAGATTTTTTCCGATATCATGAATGTCACCTTCTACAGTTGCGATAATAATTGTTGGCATTTTTTCATTAGAATCACTTTCTTTAAGAAGAGGCTCTAAATATTCGACTGCCTGTTCCATTGCATTTGCACTTGAAATCAACTGTGGAAGAAAATAAATCTGTTTATCAAATAAAACACCAACTTCATTGATGGCAGGAATCAATATTCCATCAAGAATTACTCCAGGCTTTGTACCTGCTTCTAACTCTGCTTTTACAAGATCAACAATTCCATCTTTATTTCCTTTTAATACTGCCTCAAATACAGGAGTTTTCTTTTTATCAGAATCCTTGTCAACGTTATCGGCAACCGCCGGTGCATTTTTTTTGATAGTATTGTTACCGCTGCTTTGTATTGCCTTTGCCATTGCTGCTTCTTTTAAAGGAGCCATTCGTTGAATCTGTTCAATATAAGCAACATCAGAGCCTTCTTTATTACGCAGAAGATCAGAAGCAAAAGAAATTCCCATCAAAAGCTGATTCGATGGATTTGCGATTGCCATAGTAAGTCCATTTGCAATTGCCATTGCTGCAAACGCTCCATTTACATAAGGTCTTTCCGGGAGTCCAAAAGAAATATTTGAAAGTCCCATTGTTGTACAAAGTTTTAAATCTTCTTTACAATAACGAATCGTTTCTAACGTTTCCAATGCCGCATTCTTATTTGCACCAACAGTTGCAACCAGGCCATCCACGATAATCTGATTTTTTGAAATTCCAAGACTTGCAGCTCTCTCTAAAATTTCGTCAATGATTGCTTTCTTTTCTTCAATAGTCTTTGGCAGTCCCTTGTCGGAAAGCGGTAACAGAATAAACATTGCCCCGTATTTTTTTGCCAGCGGAAGAAGATTGTCAATTTTTTCTTTTTCAAGGGAAATGGAATTAATAAGAGCACGTCCCGGATATGCACGAAGTGCTGCTTCCATGACTTCCACATAGCTTGTATCAATACACAGAGGCAGACTGGAAACCATTGTCACTTTAGAGATAGCTTTTAACATCATTTCTTTTTCATCAATACCATTCGTACCCATATTGATATCGAGGATATGTGCACCCATTTCCTCCTGCTGTTCTGCCATCTCTTCTACAAGATTTAATTTACCTGCACGAAGTTCTTCCTGCAATTTTTTCTTTCCGGTTGGATTAATTCTTTCTCCGATAACGAGAAACTTTCCATCTAATGCAATTTCCTGACTCTTTCTTTCGGAAGCAAGCATAACCGGATGTTCATTATGCGGAGCTTTGGTCGTAAGTCCGGCTACCTTTTTCGAAAGCATTTGAATATGCTTTGGCGTTGTGCCACAACAACCACCGATTAATCCTGCTCCTGCCTTAATAAACTCTGGACCCCAGGATGCAAATTCTTCTGGGAGCATTGGGTATACTGTAACTCCGTCCTGTAAAACAGGAAGACCTGCATTAGGTTTTGCAAGAAGTGGAACCTCGGCGTATTCTTTCATTTTGCGGATAATCGGAATCATTTCCTTTGGACCGGTAGAACAGTTAACACCAATGACATCCGCTCCAATGCTCTGTAAAACGACAACCGCCGTTATCGGATCGGTTCCATATAAAGTTCTTCCGTCTTCCTGAAATGTCAGAGAGGTAATTATCGGAAGGTCACAGACTTTTTTAATTGCAATTACAGCAGCTCTCGTTTCTGCAAGGCTCATCATCGTTTCTATAACAAAAAGATCTACGCCGGCTTCTGTTAAATATCTTGCCTGTTCTTTATATATATCAATCAGTGTTTCAAGTTTCATTGGTCCTACAGGTTCTAATGCGATACCAGTCATTGTCATATCACCTGCAACCAGTGCTTTATCACCCGCTGCTTTTTTACTCAGAGCAACTAATTTTTTATTAATTTCTTCTGCACGTTCTGAAAGACCATATTCCTCCAGCTTAATGCGATTTCCCGAAAAAGTAGGAGCATACAGAATGTTTGTTCCTGCTTCTACAAAAGATTTTTGCAATGCAATTAATTTATCCTCATTCTCAAGAATCCATTCTTCCGGGCATACTCCCGGCGTCATTCCGACTTTTTGAAGATTTGAACCGGTTGCTCCATCTAAAATAACAGGTTTTTGCTGTATCATTGTATAAAGTTCCTGTGTAGTCATGTTCTATTCATTCCTTTGCTATTTTATTTGTAACCTCACCAAGCCATATCGTACTTTAAATCACTTTATTTTCATTAAGTTTATTTCTAAATTATGCGGTATTATAATTCTGAACCATTATACAAAATTTAGTATAGACTTTATGAGTGAAACTCTGTTAAATGGTGTCATAAAATAAAAGCCTGCCCCGATACCTTTTCCCATTTTTATAATTTCTTTTGAAACTTCAATTGCTGCTCCCTCATATTCTTCTCTGGATGCACCCTCCTTGTATTTTTCAACGACATGATCCGGAACATGAATGCCCGGCATCTCATTCTTAATGAAAAGAGCATTTCTTCTGCTGACAAGAGGCATGATTCCTATTAAAATTTTGGCTCCGGTTTTCTCTTTTAAAAAGGCAAGGCGTTCTATTCCTTCCTCATCATATACAGGCTGTGTCAGAAAATAACTGCATCCTGCTTCCATTTTTTTAAGCATTCTGCCCGCAATGTTCTCCGGACTGGCACCATTTTGATTTAATGCACCTCCGTAAAAAACCGTATCTTTCTTAAAAACTTCCTGATTCATGTCCTGAACAAACTTCATAAGACGTATTGAATTAAAATCAAAGACACTTTTGGTAAATTCTCGGTCTTCTCTTGCTACAGGATCACCCGTAACAAACAAATAATTACGCATTCCATTCACATAACTTCCAAGTAGTCCGCTTCTAATCGCTACTCTGTTTTTATCACGGCAGGCAATGTGTGGCATTACATCAATTCCTGTCTCCATTTTTATTTTTGCTGCCATCAAAGAAGAATCTGCTCTTGAACGGGCAAGAGGGGAATCTGCAATTGTAATAATATCCGTTTTTGTAGAAAGAAGTTCCTTTGCACCATTTACAAGCTTCGTATCATCTGCATCAAATGGCGGATCTAATTCTACAGCACATACAATTTCTCCAGCTTCAAGCTTTTGACGAAATGTGTTTAAAGTTTTTTCTTTATTTGAAATTTCTTCCAGGTTATCCGTCTGTTTTATATTGTTAAGACCTTTTTTTCGTTTCTCTGTCCTTTTTGTTATATCTCCCCAAACAATTTTTATCGGGGAATTTTCTGATTTTTTTGCTTTAAAAATAATTCGGAATATTTCTTTGATGTAATCCGGAGTAGTACCACAGCAACCGCCAAGAATATTAACTCCAAGTTCAGAAAGCTCCGCAATTTTTTCACCGAAATAAGTAACGCTGTCTGAATATACCGCACGCCCTCTTACAATCTGCGGATAACCACAGTTTGGCAAAGCTGTTAAAGCCATGTCATCCGGCACACCAAATTCTTCAATATAAGATTTTAAAAACTTTTTCATATGTGCGCTACCAATACCACAGTTTAAACCCGCACCGTCAAGAAGTCCACTATTAACCGCTTCTTGTAAAATAGTTTTGTAATGAAAACCAGTTCGGCTATATCCCGTTGGTGTCAGCGAAAACTGCCCGATAATAAAAGCACCTGGCATACTCTTTCTAATATATTCCGCTATCTTTAATACATATTGTGTATCTGGGAAAGTTTCTAATACAAAAATTTCTGCACCCGCTTCTAAAAAAATATCACATATTTCATAATACTGCTGTAATATTTCTGATTCTTCACTGTCACTATCTTCTAACATAGGTCCGATATCTGCCGCCGTAAAAACAGGATATTCTTCGGAAGCTGCCTCCTGTGCCACTTCTTTTGCCAGACGATATCCTGACTGTACAAATTCTTTAAAATCTATTTTTTCAAAAAAAGCTGCTCTTTTTCGCTTTAATGTCAGGAAAGTATCCTTGTTAGCCAAAAAAGTATTGCTTCTTAAAAGCTGTGCACCACTTTTTACATATTGTCTGTGAATCTGGCGCACGATTTCCGGATTTGTAATATTGGCTTCCTCTGAGCAGATATAAATTTCTTCTTCTATGGAATCAAAATACGTTCCCATTGCACCATCTGTTAATAGTTTATGTTTTTCTAAATAACTTCTTATGTTCATTCTTATCAGTCCTGTCACTTAATATTATAAAAAAATCCCGTAGCATCTGTCAGGAGTAAATCACTTATCAGAACAGCTACAGGATTTATACATTAAACTTCTGTTACCTTACCTTCGTATTCAAGCAGCAATCTGCCCTTCATTCCACAGGCAATTGCAAGCTTTCTCATACAACGCATCATAGAACGATTATCATCTACCCCATAACGATCAATAATATCAACATACTTATCAATCGCATCCATGGCATTCTTATCAGAAAGATAGAAGGTTTCAATAATCTCTTCTATATTGCTGCGTTTTGATGTTGTAAAATATAATAATGTAATCTGAAGACCAGTAAAAACATTATATAACGCTCTGTTATAATCTGCCATTCCTGACTTCAAAAAGGCATATAAATCACTCAAACGCATTGTATCAATATCATCAATATGCATATCGTAGCTTCTTAGCTTATTCTCTACATCAATATCCATGATAATAGAGCTGATCATCATTGCTACCTGAAAGCCATCAATGTCATTATCACTCTTTGCACGTAATACAGGTGCGTTATTACTCATCTGCTGACAATAAATAATATCACGAATCAATGCATTTTCAAAGAGGTGATTTTCTAAAGTATTATCTACCTTAACGATAAACTCTTTTTTTCCGGTATCCATAGCAACCGGACGGCTGCAATCTTCTTCATTCTCCGGGTCTAACTTCACAAGCTTAATTGGATAAATCAGCCCCTCCGTAATATCTTTATAAATGGCTTCTGTCTTTTCAGAAAGCACTTTTCCTAAAATTTCCATTATCCTTCTTCCTTCCTTTTCGTATCCTGTACTCGAGTCGAATGCCTATGAGACTTGGAACACATCCACGCAGAGCGTTTCTTTTAGCAGATGTTCTATCTTCGACTGAGATAAACTTCTCATATTTTAACAAAATACTCCCTGTCATGCAAGAAAGATTTTTGTCCTTCCCCTTCCTTCCTCTGTTGTCTTTTACTATTCTGTGTCCTCATTTCTACCATAATATACTTCCGCTCTTCCAGATATTTCATTATAAAATGCTGCTTCTGCGGCATAACGATAAGGATTAATAAAAATAAAGCCAATTCCAAGAGTTAAAATTCCAAGAATATCCCATCCTATATAGCTGAGTCTAAAACAAAATAATTCCCATTTGTGTTTTTTCATAATTTGTCTTGAAGCTCTAAGCACTTCCAATATTGAAAAATCTTTTCTTTCTTCAAGAATATATGGAACCATTGCATAAGAATACTTCATAACAATCCCAGGTATAATCAGGAAGATATAACCTATTGTCAATATAAAGAACAGTATGATTTTTGCACAAAGAACTCTCCACCAATCTGACATACGGCTTACCAGACGGGAAATACTATTCTTTCTCCGGTCTAATAATGCCAGATTAAAATCAATATATCCAAGTCTTACAGCATCCCCGATAAAAAAATAAATTAATGCAAGTATGGTTGTTCCTAAAAATAAAACCGGATAAAATCCCGGAAGAAATTCCAGAAAATAAACGAGTACGGCTGCCAGAGCTACATAGCCTGCAATAAATAAGACGGAAAAGGAAAAAACACCGAGCCATCCTGCGAGCAGACCTGCTGCTGCAGCCTTTGTCCAATTCCCTTTTAACGCATCTCTTGCGATTTCTTTATATGTGCCTGAACCTAATTTCATAAACAAAATCCTTTCAATATTTATTAAGCCAAATGTATCGAGCAAATCAAGATTAAGCTTCGGGAAAGAGGTGACCTATGATAGAAAAAAGCCGTCCCTTCATGGACAGCTCTTTCTTTATGATATGATACAATAATAGTATACAGGTCACATTACTTCAAAGTATCATCGTGCCCATATATTAAATATTCCACATTTCTTTAATTCTTACAAGTTCATTCAGTGTCATATCCATAAATGCTTCATTTTTAGGATTGTTGCTAAACGCATTCGTTTCTTTGCGATATGTAATCTCCTCTGCAACATCTTCCACTGTGATTCCCTTTGTTTTTAAAATCTGTGCTGCTTCATAACCTCTCATAGTAAACCTCCCATTTTAGTGAATAAAATTCTGAATTTATTATAGAACAATCTATCTAAATAATCCACTGTTTTTTATCTGATAAAAACTATAAATATTTGTTTTGTCAGATATTGTGAAATCTATTCTGATCTTTTGCGTCTTCCCCCTCACCGAAACTGAGTTCATCATACTTTGACTTTACCTCTTCCCACGGTAATGTATCTCTTTCTTCTTTTAAATAAGAAAGAATGTCTGCGATTCCTTCACCGGTATATGCACTTGTATAAAAAATCTTTTTACATCCTGCTAATTCCAACCAGGCTGCTGCCTGTGCCGGCTGTGCAGCCCAATGGTCAATCTTTGTTACAACACCTACAACTTCTCTGTTGCAGACAGGTGTAAGATTCGGTGAATATAGAGAAAAAGCCTCTGTAGCATCCATCAAAAGACCAATTACATCTGCTTCTGCCGTAAAAACTGCCAAAGCAGAAATCAGATTCTTTGATTGAAGATATTCTCCCGGTGTATCAATAATAACATCATAATGGTTTACATATTGTGTTTTATGGTAGGTGATCGTATTCCCCTTCATCGCCTGAGACAAAGTGGTCTTACCCGCTTCACTTCGTCCAATAAACATAATCTTTCGCATAATGTATCTATCCTCTCATCTGTCTGTAATCAAACGTTTATACTATATCATATCCCAGAATCCATGTAAACCGGATTACGATTTAATTCATTTTGTATTTCGCAAAACCGGAACTAACAATTAAATCTTCATAGAACAAACAAAGAATACCGATCAAATTACTTTTATTTTTTTTGGTTTTGAAAAATCACTGTAATAGCTGTGCCCTTTTACAGATTTCAACATTCGAATCTTAAAATAGTAATTCTTTTTCGATTTTAATTTTTTCTTTATAACTACTTTTCCTTTTGTTGCATTTACAGTTGCTGCCTTTTTATATCCTTTATTTTTCTTTGCAGAATAGAAAATCTGAACTTTTATTCCATTTCCTTTCTGATTCCAGAGAACTTTTACCTTCTTTTTTGCTATCGATCTCACGGTAGTCTTTGGTGTTGGAAGCATAAGAAAATTAATATCTACCATTCCGTTAATTCCGTTTACTCTGCCTTGATTGGTGGCCTGCCACATCTGGTAAGTGCCCTGATAAGTACACTTCGTATTCCAATGTGCCACCCACTTATCACAATGATTAAAAGAATCTTTTGGAAGTTCTTTTTCAAACCAGCTTTTCGGTGCAAATATACCGACAGAATATCCGGCCTTTTTGATAATAGCTGTAAAGGTTTGTATAATCTTTTGACGCTGCTTTGCATTTGTATGACTTAAAATATAATTGTCTTCAAGATCATAATAAATGGGATATGTAATCTTATGTCCTCTTACCAGACGAAGTACATGAGCAGCTTCACTTTTAGCTTTTGCTATAGTATCTGCATAAGAATAAAGATATACTCCGTAAGGAATTCCATACTTTTCACAAGCACGTACATTGTTCATCCATTGTGAATCATCCTGATCTGATTGATTCATTCCATAGCCACAACGGATAATCGCAAAGTCAATGCCATCTGCTTTTACCTGTTGCCAATTTATCGTTCCCTGATTATGACTGACATCAATTCCCTTTGCTACAGCACCTTTTATTACAGAACCATTACTGCTACGATACTTTCCCGAAATCTTTTTCCACGCCTTTGGAAAAACAGAAGCAAACGGTGTAATCTCTTCGATAGGCTGACCATTCTCATAGCGATAACTATTCGCCTTATCGCCGCTTTCCTTTGCACAGACAGGCACCCCGGCAGTCACTGCCATAATAAGAGCACATATCATCCCTGTTACTTTTACAAGCATCTTCTTCATCTTATCCGTCCTTTCATAAAGCTCTTTTTATTTTGTCGCTTCTCAACATTAAATTCTATCATAGGTCCTGCCATATAGAAAGCCTCTTAATTTATTTATTCTTTCTAATAATTTATTGATGAAAGCAGAAGGGCGTGTGAAAAAACTTTCATTTCTCACACGCCCTTTGTTTTTAATGACAGATGGAAATCGGTATTTTTAGAATAATCCTCCGATGCTAAGGAATAATGGTGCAAATACCAATGATACAATTGTCATAAGTTTAATAAGGATATTAATAGAAGGTCCTGATGTATCCTTAAACGGATCACCTACTGTATCTCCTACAACTGCCGCACGATGTGCCTCGCTTCCCTTTCCGCCATGATTACCATCTTCAATATATTTTTTCGCATTGTCCCATGCTCCACCAGAGTTAGACATAAAGATAGCAAGCATAACACCTGTTACTAAAGATCCACCAAGAAGTCCGCCAAGTGCAGCCGGTCCAAGTACCACACCGATAAATAACGGTGCAACCACTGCCATTACACCCGGAAGAAGCATCTCTTTTAAAGCTGCCTGTGTAGAAATAGCTACGCAGGATGTATAATCAGGTTTTCCTTTTCCTTCCAAGATTCCAGGAATTGTTTTAAACTGTCGTCTTACTTCTTCGATCATCTTATAAGCTGCCTTAGATACAGAATCCATTGTAAAGGCAGAGAAGAGGAATGGAAGCATTCCACCTACAAACATACCAACGATTACTTTATAATCTAATAAGTTGATTCCGGATTCAAATAATCCAACTGCCTGTGCATACGATACGAATAACGCTAATGCAGTAAGTGCAGCGGAACCAATCGCAAATCCCTTACCCATAGCTGCTGTTGTATTACCAACCGCATCAAGTTTATCTGTAATATTACGAACTTCGGATGGAAGACCGGACATCTCTGCGATTCCTCCGGCATTATCTGCAATTGGACCATACGCATCTACCGCTACGGTAATACCCGTTGTTGAAAGCATTCCTACGGCTGCTAAGGCAATTCCGTAAAGGCCACTAAAAGAATATGCTCCGATAATTCCGATTGCAATTAAGATGATTGGAATAGCTGTAGACTGCATTCCTACAGCTATTCCGCTGATAACTGTTGTTGCAGGACCTGTTTCGGACTGCTGTGCGATCTTTTTAACAAAACCATAATCACCTGAAGTATACACTTCTGTAATTATACCGATCAACAGACCAACTACAAGACCAAAAATAATAGCGATTGCTTCTTTAAATCCGTTAAAGAATACTTTACTTAAAATCAAAGATCCAATCATAACTACAATTGCTGCAGAATAACTACCGTACTTCAGTGCCTTATGAGGACTGGAATTCTCATCACCTTTTACAAAGAAACATCCAATCACAGATGCTAATACGCCAAGTGCTGCAATAACTAATGGGAAAATAGCTCCGCTTTCTTTCGCATAAACAACACCCAGAGTAATAGCAGATACTAAAGAACCTACATAAGACTCAAACAGGTCGGCTCCCATTCCGGCAACATCACCTACGTTATCACCTACATTATCAGCAATAACAGCCGGATTACGAGGATCATCTTCCGGAATACCAGCTTCTACCTTACCTACAAGATCTGCTCCAACGTCTGCTGCTTTTGTATAGATACCTCCACCTACACGAGCAAATAATGCGATAGAAGATGCTCCTAATGAAAATCCGGAAAGAACATCTGGATTTTTAGTTATGGCATATACAACTCCTGCTCCAAAAAGACCAAAACCAACTACAGACATACCCATTACAGCACCACCGGAAAATGCGATAGATAACGCCTTATTCATTCCGCTGTCTTTTGCTGCTGCTGCAGTTCTTACGTTCGCTTTTGTAGCAACATTCATTCCGATATAACCAGCTACTGTAGAGAATAGTGCTCCAACAAGGAAACATACTGCTGTTACCCAGTTACCAATTCCTACACCAATTAATATAAATAATACTGCAACGAATATAATGAGAATCTTATATTCTGCTGTGAGAAAGGCTCTTGCTCCTTCGTGAATAAATGCTGCAATCTCCTTCATTCTGTCTGTTCCTGCATCCTGTCTTCCTACTTTTTTTGTAAGATAAAACGCAAAGAGTAAGGCACAAATTCCAAGAATTGGTGCACAATAAATTAAACGTTCCATACTCATCCTCCTATGACTTATTTTTCTTTACGAAATACTAATGTTATTATCCAAAAAACACTTTTGTTTGTAAATGTTTTTTATTGTTATAAACAAGTTTATGGACGGTTTTTCTTGTTTTTTGGTTGCTTTTTTTACAATTCTCATATTCTTGTTTCATTTATTGGCTATTTCCTCTCAAAAAGCTTCTTTATTTGTCTGTAAAACTTACATTATGTTTTTCATTTGAAATTGTTTTCTTTCCTTGTCCGAATAATGAAATACCGAAAAGAAAAGGAGGGGACTCTTTTACATAATCCTCTCCTAACTTCATTTCTTTTTCGAATTCACTTATAAACCATGCTGTCGTTACATAAATAAGCCAATTTGATAATATTAACAGGGTAATAACTACCCTACAACGAAGTTACTTTCTTATTTTTATGTGTACTTCCCTAAGCTGCATTTCAGAAACTTCATTTGGCGCTCCACACATAACATCCTGTGCATTACCATTCATAGGGAATGGAATAACCTCACGAATATTTTCTTCATTGCGAAGCAACATAATCATACGATCCACACCAGGTGCCATACCTGCATGTGGCGGTGCACCATACTGGAATGCATTGTAAAGGGCACCAAACTTCTCTTTTAAGTCTTCTTCTGTATAACCTGCGATTTCAAAAGCTTTTATCATGATATCAAGATTATGGTTTCTTACTGCTCCGGAAGAAAGCTCCACACCATTACATACAATATCATACTGATAAGCCAGTAAATCTAATGGGTCTTTTGTCGTTAATGCTTCTAAACCACCCTGTGGCATAGAGAATGGATTGTGAGTGAAGATGATTTTTTTCTCCTCTTCATCATACTCATACATTGGAAAATCATTAATAAAGCAGAAACGATATGCATTCTTCTCTAACAAATCAAGACGCTGTCCTAACTCATTACGAAGCTGTCCTGCATAAAGAGCTGCCTGTTTTTCTTTGTCTGCGATAAAGAAAATGGTATCTCCGCCTTTAAGACCGGCGATTTCACGAATCTCTGCCTTCATATCATCCGGAATAAATTTATCAATTGGTCCTTTATAACTTAAATCTTCTTTTACTTCAAGATAGCCAAGTCCACCCATTCCGATAGAGGTTGCAAACTTAAGAAGTTTCTCATGGAAGCCTTTAGACATCTTATTAGATACCTTGATCGCACGAACTGTCTGACCATGAAATGGCTTGAAAGTACATCTTTGGAAAAAGTCTGTTACATCTACGATACGAAGTGGATTTCTTAAATCCGGCTTATCAGAACCAAACTCAAGCATAGCCTGCTTGTAGCTGATTACAGGATATGGTGCTGCTGTTACAACACTTCCTTCCGGTGCAAACTTTTCAAATGTCGCAGTAAGAACTTCTTCACCTACACGGAACACATCTTCCTGTGTCGCAAAACTCATTTCAAAATCTAACTGATAAAATTCTCCAGGAGAACGATCTGCTCTGGCATCCTCATCACGGAAACATGGAGCGATCTGAAAATATTTATCAAATCCAGATACCATAAGAAGCTGCTTATACTGCTGTGGTGCCTGTGGAAGAGCATAAAACTTTCCTTTATACTTTCTGGATGGCACGATATAATCTCTGGCACCTTCCGGAGAAGAAGCACAAAGAATTGGAGTCTGGATTTCTAAAAATCCCATATCTGTCATCTTCTGTCTCAAAAAGCTGATAACTTTAGAACGGAAAATCATGTTATCCTTTACTTTTTTATTTCTCAAATCAAGATAACGATATTTCAAACGCACATTTTCATGATTTTCTTTAGAAGTCATCACTTCGAATGGAAGCTGTTTATATACCTTACCAAGTAAATCTACTTTGTGTGCCTCTAATTCAATTGTTCCAGTTGGAATCTTTGGATTATAAGTCTCCTCATCTCTGTGTTCGATTACACCTTCAAGAGAAATACAATCTTCCTTATTGATTCCTTCCAATAATGTAGTGTCTCTCATTACAACCTGAAGAACACCGTACATATCTCTTAAATCAATAAAAGATACACCACCATGATCACGGATATTTTCTACCCAGCCTGCCACACGGACAGTTTCTCCAACATTCTCTTCATTAAGCATATCAAGTGTTCTATCTCTGTAAATGTTTGATAGGTTCATTTATATAATCTCCCTTCTTATAATACAATTCTACTCATAAAAACAATGAATTTCTTATGATACAATAGCACAAAAAAACGTCCCGAACTATAACTAGTTCAGGACGGATTATTCCGCGGTACCACCTGAATTACTGTCTTCTAAAAAAACAGTCACTCAAAAACCAACTACTGTCTAACGCACAGTTACGGCGCACCTACTAATTAGTCTGCTCTGTGTCCGTTTAGCAGACTGTTGTTCAGATTGCGGCTGATAAAGTGTTATTCATGAAAATTCATTCTGCAAGGTTCTCACCATCCCTCACTCTCTGGAAGCGATAATTCTCACTACTTCTCTTCGTCATTGCCTTTACATCAAATCTTACTCAGTCTACCACAGCTTAAAAAAAATGTCCAGAATTTTTTTCTTATATGTCAAGTGGATTCTTTATCGCATATTCTAAAGCTTCAATAAAAGCAGTTGTAGCAGCCCGGCAGGCCGATTCCGTTCCGGCAAGTACTGCTCCACTTGAATTTGCGTGTGACGGCGGATACCAGTATTTCGCTACTCGGGTATTTCCTGCTTTTAAAGCTTTATCCAATGCATAGTTTGTCTCGATCGGACCACCTACAAGATAAGCATAAGACTCTCCGGGTTTCATATCACACCATTCCTGAAAATACTTCCCAGGTCTTGGAATTGTCTGTGCATAAAATGCCGTCCCCTCATCTCCGTCAAAGTTGCAAAGTTCTGAATGATTCTCTATAAAATCTCTTATGTATCGAAGTCCGCTCTTTACATCTTCGACCTTCGGACCGGAAAAAAGAACAAATACACTCCCACCGTATTTACTCCATGAACAAAGGGATCCTCCATAATAAGTCTGTGCATGAATCAACTTAATATTTGCCTTTTTGCTGGCATCATCTACTGCCAGATATCCAATATCATCATTATCTGTAGAAAAGAAACCAACACTGGTATGCCCTTCTGGTATGTTATATACTCTCGCAAATTCAGCCGTTACATTCGCTATAACTTTCTGGCTGAGCATATGCGTCTCCATCTTTACAATCTTCATAATAAATCCTTTCATTTATGGCAGAAGCATTATATCCTTCATTCTTTCATTCTGCCTTATTCTGCTTTTTTAGATTATGCCGTCATGAAAATGCCGAGACATTCTTAAATTCCACCTACTCAATATCCATCGGATGAAATGCACAATACTCTACTCCTTCAACAAATGCCTCAACGGCAGAACGGCAGGCCGATTCGCTTCCATAAACAATGGCACCTCCTGTATTAACACGAGAAGGAATCTCCGACAATTCCGCAATCTTTACATCTGCTGCTTTTAGTGCCTTATCTAATCCATACATACTTTCTACCGGAGCAGATACCAAATACGCTATAGAAGTCCCTTCGCTAAGACCTAACGATTCCTGATAATACTTTCCGATTCTTGGGACATAATCTACATAATATCCTAATGTACCCTCTTCATTCAAAGAATAATTCCCTGATTTGTGTTCTATATAATCTCTGGCATAACGAAGACCACTTTTTACATCTTCTACTTTCTCTCCGGAGATGATTGCTGTAATCTCTCCTCCATATCTACTCCAGGAATAGTCTACACCACCATAAACTGTCTCAATCTGAATGACCTTGATCTTCGCCTTTTTTGTTGCATCATCCAGAGCCAGCCACATAACATCCTCACAATCCGCAGAAAAAATCGCCATACTTTCATGATCTTCTGGTATATCATAAATTTTTCGATATTCCTCTGTGATTCGTGGAATCAGCTTCTCCATCACTACATGGGCATCAATACGTTTTCTCATCTCGCCCTCCTCATATTATTTATCTGTTACGACAAACATTTCTCTATCGTTTTAATTTATATTTTATCATGAAATGATTTTTATGAACATAAACTATTTTCACTCTGCCTGTGAATTTTTTGTTCTTTATTTTTTTTCGTACAGATTTTCAAGTATCTGTTTCGCATTTTTCTTCTGGTAATTGTCAGGATCGCTTATCATTTTTCCCTTTCCTGTATTCCAGCGAAACTGATTATAATCCGTCAGGTAATTCCTGCCTTTTTCACAGGAAGGATATCTTTTATACCAGAGAGGATATTTTTTCATATATTTTCGAGCAAGAGTAACCGCCTCACTTTTTGTTCTTCCCTTTTTATCCGGTGTTCCTGATAAACGCACCCCTGCCGGACTGGAATGTAACAGTACAACACTTCCATCTCTACAACTTCCGATAACGATGTATACATGCGTTGCCGAACTCATTATATCTCCAGGTTTCCAATCTGTAACCCTTTTTGCTTTTTTATAACTTCCCCATCCATATGCTGCATATGTAGAAGCAACTTGTGCCGCTTTTATCACATATCCATCTCCAGTCGTTCCTTTTTTTATTTTGTTTATATTATAAATACTCCATCCGACAAAACCAGAACAATCGAGGCCGTTTCCAAATGCATATTTATGTTTCTTATAATTATAAGAACTTCGCTGTTTGCTGCAAAATTTTCGCCAATTTGGATTCAATCCGATTCTAAGACCATCTGTCCCGGCTCCGGTATCTGATTTATTCCAGCCGCCTCCCCAGATATACATTGTAGAACCTACCGGTGCGAGTGCAGTTGTCAAAAAATTTTTAATCGTAGAAGTAGACGCTTTGGGTACCATTGTTTCTGCAATCGTCCCATATTTACTATAGATAGTTTTTGTTTTATCCTTCTTTTTATAGGCTCGTACTTTATATTGATATACACATCCTCTTTTCTTATTTTTAAGAACAATTTTACAAGCTTTTGTCGTTTTTATTTTCAAAAAAATGTTTTCATTTGCTCTTTTTTCAAATATCTCATATCCTTCTGCCTTTTCTACTGGTTCCCACGAAAGAACTACATTATCCTCTACTCCATTTGCTAAAAATCCCAACGGCTTTTTTAATACTTCTTTCGCCACAACATTTCCTCCCCGATATAAGATCATGGATAGAATTATTAACAATGCTATATATTTCTTTTTCATCTCATATTCCCTTCTCATTTTATGTTATGTATTTTTCGTAAATCTATGATCGACTTTGTTAATTCATGTTAACATGAATTACTGTTTATTTCCAATATTTATTTTCTATGAGAAATTTCTTAATAAAAACAACAACTTTCTCACACTTTTCACCAAAAAAATTCTTAAATTTATTTAAAAAATATGTTACAATTATTACAAAATTACATTAAGAGGAGATGTGTTATCTATGAACACAAATAAACACTCAAAAAAAGCAGTGCGTCTGCCAGTATTTATACAAAAAAATCATAAGGCGATACTTTTTTCTCTTCTGCTTTTTTTGATGCTTCCAGCAACCTTTGTTCACGCACAACGCCTGTATACAACAGATGGGGTAAATGTAAGAGCAAAGCCAGATAGTTCTTCTAAAGTACTTACTTCAGTTTCCGCCGGCACGCCTGTTACAAAAACAGGTCGCAGTGGCAATTGGATCGCTGTCAAAGTAGACGGTAAAAAAGGCTATATTTATAAAGCTTATCTTTCCGGAAGGAAAAGGACTTCAGTCGCTAATGTTTCTAAAAGCTCTGCCTACCGTGCAGTAATTACCGCACGTAGCGTAAACTTACGTGCCAAGCCATCTTTTTCCGGACATATTAAAGGAAGTTTATCTGCCGGTCAGGTCGTTACTGTTTATGCAACAAAGGGTTCCTGGAAAAAAATTAAAACACAATCCGGAACAAAGGGCTATGTATATAGTACTTATGTCGGAAAGAACTACAAAGCTTCTGGTAAAAATTCAAAAAAGCAAACAACTTCTGTTTCCTGCAATACTTACCGTACAAAAGCAATCGCATATGCAAAGGGCAGATTAGGAGATCACTACAGTCAAAGTCGCAGAGATCAAAAGGGGTATGCTGACTGCTCTAGCCTGATGCGTGATACCTACAGAAGTGCCTCCGGCAAATACATCGGAAACACCACATATGAACAGCTTGAGCTTATGCACTCTTACCTATATTCTATTTCTTCTGTTCATGAAGCTTCTGTTGGCGATCTGGTATTTCACCAGAACGGCTCTAATCACGTTGGAATTTATCTTGGAAACGGAAAAGTTCTGCACGCTTCTCAGACTGCAGGGAAGGTAAAGATCACTACTTTCAGCAGTAGCAGCACCTATTGGGATACCGGATGTAATGCCGCAGGTTACTGTGCAACACACTAATTAAAAATTTAATACATAACAAATAAAAACCAGTAATTAGCATAAAGCAAATTGCTGGTTTTTACTTTGATATACGATTCAACTAATATTTAATTCATACATAAATATGCAAAATATCCTGCATATGCTAACAGCATTATAATTCCGCACGGTCTTCTAAGTTCTTTATTCTTTATCGTTCCAAGCCATAAAACAATACCGGCAGCTACCGCTACAGCCGAATCAATTAAAAACTTACTTTCAAATGGTACATTGCAGATTAATGCAGTTGTTCCGATTACGAAAAGAATATTAAATATATTACTTCCTACGATATTTCCGATTGCAATTCCAACATTTCCACTTTTAGCTGCTGTTACAGAGGTAACAAGCTCTGGAAGGCTGGTTCCAAAAGCTACAATCGTAAGTCCAATGAAACGTTCACTCATTCCAAAAGTTCTTGCTATTTCTGATGCTGAATCAACTACAAGGTCACTTCCCCATACAACCATGATTCCTCCGGCAATGATAAAAACAATACACTTTAAATATGACAGCTTACATTCGGATTCTTCTTCTGAAACTTTATTCTTTTTTGACATGACAAATAGATAAGCAAGAAATGCAATAAATAATAACCAAAAAACCACACCTTCTATAAAACTGACTGCATGTCTGGTCATTCCAAAAAAAATCATCAATAATGTAACTATTATCATAAAAGGAATCTCGCAATATAATGTGGATTGTTGAATTGCAACATTTGTAATAATTGCTGTAATTCCAAGAATGACAAAAACGTTCATAATATTACTGCCAACAACATTCCCTATCGTAATTCCTGCATTTCCCTTTAAACCGGATGTAATGCTGACTGCCGCTTCCGGAAGGCTTGTTCCCATTGCTACAATTGTAAGACCAACAATCAACTGTGGGATTCCAAGCTTAGCTGCAACCCCGGCAGCTCCGTCCACAAAAAAGTCTGCACCTTTTACCAGTAATACAAACCCTAAACATAAAAGCAAAATCTGAAGTATCATATATATATTTTCCTCCTAAGATTACTGATGTACTCTTGGAATCTTCTCACAAAAATAAATGAAAAAAACTCCGAACATACAATTACTGAAGATGATAATGTGGAAGATCTGCTGGTTTTTTAAATGTTTCTTTATGAAGTGCATCCATAACCTTTTCTACCGGACAGATATCATGTTCTTCTCGAAGGAATTCAAAAATCTCATCAATTCCCTCTCCTGTATAAGAGCTTGTAAAAAATATCTTTTTACATCCGGTTAACTTTAACCATTCCGCTGCCTGCTGCGGGTTAGCCGCCCAGTGATCTATTTTAGTTACAATACCCACTTCATCTCTGTTTCCAAGTGGTGTTACATTTGGGGGATATAACGAATACGGTTCTGTCGCACTTAAAACAATTCCTACCACATCTGATTCTGCCGCATACAAATCAATCGTATGTGATAAATCCATATTTTCAGCATACTCTCCCGGCATATCAATGATACAATCATATTGGCTGACATACTGTGTCTTCTTATAAGTAATCTTTTCTCCACGTAATACCTGTTTTAACGTTGTCTTTCCACTTTCACTTCGTCCAATCAGCAACATCCTTCTCATTAATAACGTCCCCCTGTTTCAAGTTCTTTATTCACACAGAGTCTCTCCCAGCCCAGGCATATACAGTATGCGAATAAATCTAAAATATATCAGGCCAAGAATACCAAGTCATTCTTGAACTGATCGCAATTATACTCCCATAAAAAACATTAAAGCCGCCCAGGTATAAAGAGGGTAATACATTCCATGTTCATCTCTTCCTTTACAAAGATATTCCTGTGCATCTTCTTTACTTACCAGACGAAATCCTTCAAATACTTCCGAACCTTCTGCACCATCATGATTCATCTTTGGCATCTCGTCACGATTAATTGATATATACACTAAGGCATTCCCCTCATCCGTCATTCCCGGTGTACTGAATACACATGGAGATACCACCTTTATCTCATCAGATTCTTCTACTTCAATTCCAGTTTCTTCCTTCAATTCACGAATCGCTGTAGCTACAAGAGCGTTTGGATTATCCCAATCTTCTTCATCAATAAGACCTGCTGGTACGCTTAACATATACTGTCCAACCGGATAACGATACTCCCAGTTTAAAAGAAGCTTCTTTGGCTGTCCCTTGATATTAAGCACAACAAAACAGCTTACCGCATCCGCCTGCATCGTCTTACATTCTTTATCGGGCATTAATGCAACCATCCTGTCCTTTCTTCTTCTGCTGGCACAGTAATAGTGTCCACCCTCTCTATATTGTAAATCATAGAGATTCATATATTCTGACTCATAAATTGTCTTCATCTTTCCGTTATACATATTCTTGTCACCTTTCGTAAGATATAAAAAATCCTAAAAGAAGCCGCTGTTTTACATAAGTTTTACATAAAAAGCAGTATATTCTTTTAGGATATATTGTCATACATTTAAAGAGCTTTGTCAAGGTGATTCTTTGGAAGAATACGATGTATGATAACACATAAAACAGCCGTAATTATAATGTCCGGTAATGTGTAGCCAATAACAAGATCAATCTGCATCAATACCCGATATAAACTAAGACCGATCAGCCATACTGTCAGATTCGTCCAATCCCATTCTTTTGTCACACTTTGTTTTTTATTAAAGAAGAAATCGGCGATCATAACTGCAATCATCGGTGCAAATACAGAATTTATCAAATAAAGGAAATCTTCAATATTATCCATCGGATAAAGAATCGCTGCAATTGTCCCGATAATGACTACAATAACAGAAAGATACTTTCCGTTAATTTGTTTTGAAAAACTTTCCCCGATAACTTCGCCTGAAACACCGGCAGAATGTGCTGCCAAAAAGTTCGTTGTAACGGTAGAGAAAAGAATAATAAAAAGTCCTACTACTCCAAGACCTGCACGAAGAGAAATCTGTGCAATATCAGAAGTTCCCATACCAATCGCAGCGGACATTCCGATCAGATACATCCAGCAGCTTACCAGACAATACACAATCGTACTTACTGAGGTAGTTTTTACCGGTTTTGCACTATTAGAAGTGTAATCACTGATAACAGGAATCCAGGATAATGGCATAGCTGCTGACAGTTCAATTGCTGCACCAAAAGTAAGTGCATTTTTATTTACACTGCTGCCATTGAAAAGTGATCCAAAGCTTCCCTTTGTCACAATCACAAAACATAATACTAAAGTCATTAAAAATAATGCTGTCATCGCAACTATATTAATCTTTTCCAGTCGTTTTAAGCCTACAAGAACCCATATGAGCAGTAACACACCAATAACTGCACACCATACCCCTGCTCCTACAGAAAAAATACCATTCGCTGCAAGTGCTCCGTCGTAGTTTAAGATAGCAAGCCAGCCTGCAAGCTGCAAAATATTTAAAACAGAAAAAGGCAGGTTGCCTTTTCGCCCAAAACTAACGGCAACGGTTTCCATCGCATTATTCCCCGTCTTCGCCCCAAGATACCCTGCTAAAAATAATAAGATACCTCCAATGATATGACCAATTAAAATAGCCAAAAGACCTGTTTTAATTCCAAGTGGTGCAAAATATGTTCCTGTCAGAATTTCTGACATGGAAACTCCGGCACCAAACCAGATCAGTCCATTATTAAGGATTGATGTTTTATTCTCTTCCATACTAGATTATTCCTCCTTGTAAAAATATCTGAAACAAGTATAATATTATAGTACACTTTAACCATAATTAAATATCCAATTTGGATAAAGCCAGTATGGTCAGACTATATCAGGAGAATTCTATGCTTACTTATTCTTTTACCAATCTAAAAAATGAATCTCTGTACACACATCTATATCACTGTATCCGTCAGGATATTATAGATGGAAAGTTAATCTCAGGAGAAAAACTGCCTTCCAAGAGAAGTTTTGCAAAAAATTTGGGAGTAAGTACAATTACTATCGAAAATGCTTATGCACAGCTTTTGTCAGAAGGTTACATTTATTCTATTCCCAAAAAGGGGTTTTACGTATCAGACTTAAAAAATAATGCATTAAAGCCCGTAAAGTTAACAACGGAAAATGTAGAGCTTTCTTCCGGATATTCGAATTTTCTCGCTGATTTTTCAAGCAACCAAACCCGTCCGGAGAACTTTCCATTTTCAATCTGGGCGAAACTGATGCGTGAAACATTTAATACAAATAGTCCGGAACTTATGACGAAGCCACCATGTGGAGGAATTATTGGTCTTAGAAAGGCCATTGCCACACATTTAGAACAGTTTCGGGGAATGCACGTTCAGCCGGAACAGATTTTTGTTGGTGCCGGAACAGAATACCTTTACGGATTGCTTATTCAGCTTCTTGGATTTAATAAAAAATATGCCATTGAAAATCCCGGTTATGAAAAGATTGCCGCCATTTACAATAGCTATAATGTAAAATATCATTATATTCCAATGGATGAAAAGGGAATTCTTATCAATGAATTAGAAAATAGTGGTGCGAATGTTGTACACATCTCCCCTTCTCATCATTTTCCAACAGGAATTGTTACACCTATAAGCCGTCGTTATGAACTTCTTGGATGGGCTGCAGCTTCAGCCGACCATTATATCATTGAAGATGATTATGACAGCGAATTCCGGCTTACCGGGAAGCCGATTCCGTCTTTACAAAGTATGGACATCACGCAAAAGGTTATTTATATTAATACGTTTACGAAAAGTCTTTCTTCAACTATGAGAATCAGTTACATGATACTCCCACCGGAACTTGCCAACCGCTTTCTTGAACAGTTAAGCTTCTACTCGTGTACGGTTTCAAACTTTGAACAGTATGCACTGATGCGTTTTATTAATGAAGGTTATTTTGAAAAGCATATTAACCGTATGCGAAACTTTTATCATAAACAGCGTGATATTTTATTAGATACCATAAAAAAAAGTCCTCTTTCCTCCCATATTACCATCATGGAAGAAGACTCCGGACTACACTTTCTTTTAAAAATAAAAACAGAACTCTCTGACAGCGAGTTAATGCAGCGGGCACTGCAAAAAGGTGTGAAACTCAACAGTCTGTCTGCTTATTATCATGATGATTCTAATGACATTGCCGCACATACTTTTATCATTAATTACTCTTACCTTAATACAGAACATTTATCAGAAGCGATAAATGTATTATATGATTGCATAAAAAAATAGGGAAAGAGGCTATTTGTGCCCCTTTCTCTACATTCAAGAATACTCCTGAAATCCTGTTGATACATTCCATTCATTCCAGTTAATAAATTATGCTTTATTTCCAGTATAGAGCTGATAGTATCTTCCTTTTTCTTCTATCAGATCATCATGAGAACCTCTCTCAATGATTCTTCCCTGTTCTAATACCATAATACAATCGCTGTTTTTAATCGTAGAAAGACGATGTGCGATTACGAAAGTAGTTCTTCCGTTCATCAGACGATCCATTCCTTCCTGCACAATTTTTTCGGTACGGGTATCAATTGAGCTGGTTGCTTCATCAAGAATCAACACCGGTGGATCTGCAATAGCTGCTCTTGCAATAGAAAGAAGCTGACGCTGTCCCTGACTTAAGTTTGCACCGTCCCCGGTAAGAATCGTATCATATCCCTGCGGAAGTCTTTCAATAAAACTGTCAGCATTCGCAAGCTTTGCTGCTGCGATAACTTCTTCATCTGTTGCATCTAATTTACCGTAACGAATGTTATCTTTTACACTTGCAGTAAACAGATGCGTATCCTGCAATACCATTCCAAGAGAATGTCTTAAATCTGCCTTTTTTATTTTATTAATATTAATACCGTCATAACGGATTTTTCCGTCCTGAATATCATAAAAACGATTAATTAGATTTGTAATCGTTGTTTTCCCGGCTCCTGTGGAGCCTACAAAGGCGATTTTCTGACCTGGTGTGGCAAACATTTTAATATCATGAAGAACAATCTTCTTCTCATCATATCCAAAATCCACACCAAGAAATTCTACATCACCAAGAAGCTTTTTATAGGTTGTGGTTCCATCTTCTTTATGAAAATGTTTCCATGCCCACACACCGGTATGCTTTTCTGTTTCATGGATAGTTCCGTCTGCATCTTCTGTTGCATTTACAAGAGTAACATATCCTTCATCTACTTCCGGTTTTTCATCAAGGAGCTCAAAAATTCGCTGTGCTCCGGCAAGAGCCATCGCAACGAAGTTTACCTGCTGACTTACCTGACCGATCGGCATATTCAAGCTCTTATTAAATGTAAGAAAACTTGCCAGTGCTCCAAGTGTAAAACCACCGATTCCGTTAATTGCAAGAATACCACCAACAATTGCTACGATAACATAACTGATATTTCCAATCTGTGCGTTGGCAGGCATGGCGATATTGGCAAATTTGTTTGCATTATCTGCACTGTGGAATAATTTATCATTTAATTTTTTGAATTCTTCAATACTTTTCTCTTCATGGCAAAAGACCTTTACAACCTTTTGTCCCTGCATCATTTCTTCAATGTATCCGTTTGCTGCACCGAGATCTTTCTGCTGCTGTACAAAGTATTTTCCACTTAATGTTGCAAGACGTTTGGAAACGTAGGCCATAACACCAACCATTATAAGACTGACTACTGTTAAAGGAACATTTAACATAAGCATACAGACAATGATGCTGACTACCATAATTCCACTGTTAAAAAGCTGCGGAATACTCTGGGAAATCATCTGCCTTAATGTATCAATATCATTCGTATACACAGACATAATATCACCGTGAGCATGTGTATCAAAATATTTAATTGGAAGATCCTGCATATGAGTAAATAAGTCGTCTCTCAGGCTTCGTAATGTTCCCTGTGTAATATTTACCATGATTTGCGAATATAACAAAGTTAGTATTACACCAATCGCATAAAAACCGGCCACACGGGTGATTGCATGAGCAAGACCAGAAAAATCATGAGTTCTGTCTTTTAACATCGGAACAATATAATCATCAATTAATGTTTGCATAAACATCGTTCCCTGCACATTACAGACAACACTAATCAAAATACATAGTAACACTATGACGAAGGCAGCTCCGTAATGCTTCATGATATATCCCATGATACGCTTTAATAAAACTCCGGGATTTTCTACCTTTTTTCCATTTTTCATGTTCATACGAGCCATATTATTCACCTCCATTCTCATCGAAGTCTCCGCCGCCCTTGGTCTGGGATTCGTATACTTC
>CAKREJ010000014.1 GCA_934317185.1 uncultured Anaerobutyricum sp.
GCGAACATTCTTCACGCAACGACTACTGACACATTTTATCCAGTATTTCTTTTTTCTTTTTCGTCCGTCATTCCAATAAATCAGGATTTATTCATTGTTTCCAGACGTTCTAGTATGAGCTTTTCAATATATTTTGGAGGCTCTTTTTCTTTTTCCTCCCATGCCATCCATGTTTTTAATGGAAAGCCAAGCAGTTTGGCGATTTCTTCGGAAGATCGTTTGGTTTTTATACGTGCTTCTTTGATTGTCATAAAAATATACCTTTCTTAAAATATGTTTGTTGATACTTGATTCTAAGCCGTGGAGTCTGTTGGTGAAAAGTGTAAGAAACAGAATAATCACAGATGATTATTTAAATTTAATATACTTAGCTAGTGTAAATTTGTCAAATGAAATAAAAAAACTTGTTAAAAAGAAAAATTAATGGATAAAGATGGAAAAATAAGAAAAATTATAGAATAACAGATTTTTAAGAAATAGTACAGATAATTAATTGGTTACATATAAAATAAAACCATAAGTTTATGCTAGAATATAATAAATTTTAAATATAAATATTACCCGACTCTTACAAATAATTACATTCCAGAATTTTCTTATTCTGGTATAATAATGTCATAACACAAAAACGAAAGAAATGTTTTTGTTAGAAAGGAAAGGTATTTATGAAAAGAGTAATTAAGAGTGAAAGAAGGGTTGATGGAGGTTGTAAAAAGTATTTGCTAAAATATAAGCTTGTATCAAATGAATTTTCAAAAGAAGAAGGGAAGGGAAAGTATTATGGAATTATAATAGAACAGTTTACCTGGTCAGAAATTAAAGAAGAATGGGAGTTTTATGATAAAGCTCAGGTTCAGGGATTTTCGGAATCTTTGAAGGAGACTATGCTGTTTTTTGAAAGAATTGTTAAAGGGGATGTTATGCCGGTATCGCTTAATGATATTGTTGATGACTGGAGAAGTGCTTTTTGTCAGGAAAACAGAGAATCTGCATGATATAGAAAGACGAGTTCTTTTTGTTGGTGATGGAGAAAAGATTAAATAAAAGATACCAACAGAATATTCTTCTATGATATAATGAAAATATTGTAATTATGTTATAAAGAATTAGGAGGTGTCTTATGATTAGACATAAGGCGGTTTACCGTGGCGGAAGTGGAGAGATTATAGAGAAAAAGTCGAGATTTATCGCCAATGTAAAGAGCGTAGAAACCGTGGAAGAAGCACAGGCTTATATAGAGGAAATCAAGAAAAAATATTGGGATGCGAGACATAACTGTTCTGCATTTTCTGTAGGAACGAAACAGGTGACAACACGATGCAGCGATGATGGGGAACCAAGTGGAACAGCCGGTAAACCGATTTTAGAGGTGATATCTGGAAGTGATATCCATAATATTGTTGTAGTTGTAACCAGATATTTTGGGGGAACTTTACTTGGAACTGGTGGACTTGTAAGAGCATATACGGATGCTACAAGAGCGGGAATTGAAAACTCGAGTATTGTAGAGAAAGTTCCAGGAAGAAGAGTGCAGCTTGCTATGGATTATACAGAACTTGGAAAGCTTCAATATTTACTGGCACAGAATAATGTACTTACAGAAGAGACGGAATATACAGACAAAGTGATTATTCATGCTCTTTTTCCAGAAGAAGATAAGCATATGTTGGAGAAGAAGATAACGGAGGCGACGAGTGGTCGAGTGAAAACACAGGAGGGGAAGGAAGTGTACTTTGGTACGGTAGATGGAGAGATTGTCATATTCCAAGAGAGTAAGTAGCGATATTTACAGATTATTCAGGATGATACTTAATGGCAACAATGATATAATTTATTCGGGGAGTATAGAAGATAAAATAATCGGGAAGATACAGTAATTATCTTCCCGATTAAAAATAAAGCTTATGATATATTAAATATTAGGCTTTGCCATTCCTTTTTGCACGGTAACGTGCGGTAGGATCAAGAATTTTCTTTCTGATACGAATGTTTTTAGGGGTGATTTCAAGGAGTTCATCGGTATCGATAAAGTCTAATGCCTGCTCTAAACTTAAGATTCGAGGAGGGCTTAACTTCAGAGCATCATCAGAACCTGACGCACGAGTATTTGTCAGTTTCTTTGTCTTACATACATTTACTTCGATGTCATCTGTTTTTCCATTTTGACCGATAACCATTCCAGAATATACTTTTTCACCAGGACCTACAAATAATGTACCACGTTCCTGTGCACTGAAAAGACCATAAGTAACAGTTTCACCAGATTCGTAAGCAATCAGGGAACCTTGCTTTCTATACTGGATATCACCTTTATAAGGACCATATCCTTCGAATAAAGTATTAATGATACCAGTTCCTTTTGTATCCGTCATAAAGTCACCACGATATCCGATTAAACCTCTTGAAGGAATGGAGAATTCCAGACGAGTAGAACCGGTACCGGACATAGACATATTGCGGAGCTCACCTTTTCTCTGACTTAATTTTTCAATGACAACACCAGAAAATTCTTCCGGAACATCAATAACAGCAGTTTCCATAGGTTCTAATTTTTTACCGTTTTCATCAGTATGATAAAGAACTTCTGCTTTGCTTACTGCAAACTCATAACCTTCACGACGCATGTTCTCAATAAGAACAGAAAGGTGAAGCTCACCACGACCGGATACTTTGAAAGAATCTGTGTTGTCCATTTCTTCTACACGAAGGCTGACATCTGTATTCAGTTCACGTAACAGTCTGTCACGAATATGACGGGAAGTTACGAATTTACCTTCCTGTCCTGCAAGAGGACTGTCATTTACAAGGAATTGCATAGCAATCGTAGGTTCAGAGATTTTCTGGAACGGTATTGCTTCCGGATGATCAGGAGAGCAGATAGTATCACCGATATGAATATCTGCAATACCGGAAATGGCAACAATAGAACCGACCGTAGCATCATTTACTTCTATTTTATTAAGACCGTCGAATTCATAGAGTTTGCTGATCTTTACTTTTTTATTTACGGATGGATCATGATGGTTTACAAGAAGTGCATCCTGATTTACACGGATAGAACCATTTTCGACTTTACCGATACCGATTCGTCCAACATATTCATTATAGTCAATTGTGCTGATAAGAATCTGTGTATCTGCATCAGGGTCACCTGTTGGTGCAGGGATATGCTTAATGATAGTTTCAAATAATGGTTTCATATCACTGCCGTTTTCGTTTAACTCCAACATAGCAATACCAGACTTGGCAGAAGCATATACGAATGGACTGTCTAACTGTTCATCATCAGCATCTAATTCTAAAAGAAGTTCTAATACTTCATCCATGACTTCTTCCGGACGAGCTTCCGGACGGTCAATCTTATTAATACACACGATAAATGGAAGATTCAGTTCGAGGGCTTTTTTTGTTACAAACTTTGTCTGTGGCATTGGTCCTTCAAATGCATCTACAACAAGAATTACACCATCAACCATCTTTAATACACGCTCTACTTCACCGCCGAAGTCAGCGTGTCCTGGAGTGTCGATAATATTAATTTTGACTCCTTCATAATGAATGGCTGTATTTTTAGATAAAATTGTGATTCCACGTTCTTTTTCAATGTCGTTAGAATCCATAACGCGTTCGCCAACATCCTGATTTACACGGAAAGTACCGCTCTGTTTTAAAAGTTCATCAACGAGAGTGGTTTTTCCATGGTCTACATGAGCGATAATTGCCACGTTACGAACATCTTCTCTTGAGATTTTCATAAATTGCCTTCTTTCTAAAAGTGTAAAGTATAAATTGCTCATCACTTGTGGAATGAACCAATTTATAACCGTATATTGACGTTCAAACTAAGTTATTCTAGCACAAAGAAAGAAAAGACACAATAAAAAATACGAAATAAAAAGGAAAATAAACTGAAAACAAAGATTTTAGCCGTTGAAAAATATATATGAAGTGTAAAAGGTTGTAGTAGAGATTGCTGAAAAATTCAAATAAAAAGGTATATTTTTTTGCAAGTTGAGTATATATAAAATAAAACATACACAGAATCTGCTACATACAGGGGAGGAGTAAACATGACAGAAAAAATTTTAAAAAATAACCAGGCAGTAGTTGCAGGAGAAATTATTTCAGACTTTGAATTTAGTCATGAGGTCTTTGGTGAAGGCTTCTATTTTGTAAAATTAAGAGTAAGCAGACTCAGTCATTCAAGTGACATTATTCCATTGCTTGTATCAGAACGTCTTATTGATGTAAGTAAATCTCATATTGGACAATTTTTAGAAGCACATGGACAATTTCGTTCTTATAATAAGCATGAAAATAACCAAAATCATTTAGTGCTATCTTTATTTGTCAGAGAACTTGAATTAATAGACAGTATAGAGAATCGAAAACCGAATATGATTTTTCTGGATGGATATATATGTAAGGAACCGGTATATAGAACAACACCTCTTGGACGGGAAATTGCAGATGTACTTCTGGCAGTAAACAGAGCTTATGGTAAGTCAGATTATATTCCATGTATTTGCTGGGGACGTAATGCAAGATATGCAGGTAATCTTTCTGTAGGAAGCAGAATTCAGTTGTGGGGACGCATTCAGAGTCGAGAATACCAAAAAAGAATTGGAGACAATAATGTGATTAGTAAGGTGGCTTATGAAATCTCTGTAAATAAGATGGAATATATTGATGATGGAATAAACCTTGAAAGGAAGGTTGCAGATTCGGGAAATATAGGTTAAATTATAAGGGACTGTTCATTTTGGGGCAGTCCTTTGCTTTTGAAGCTTGCGAGAGTGCAAAGCATGTAGTAATCTGGTATTAAATAAAATAAGTAAGAATAAAAGACAGAAAGGAAAATAAAAATGAAGATAACACCAGTAAAAGGTACAAATGATTATTTACCAGCACAGGCTGAACTTAGAAACTATTTACAGAAGAAAATCTGTGAGACATATGAGCAGGCAGGATTTCAGAGAATTGCTACTCCAATCATTGAAGATATTGAAAATCTTGATAAGAGTGAAGGTGGAGATAACTTAAATCTTATCTTTAAAGTAATGAAGAGAGGAGAAAAGTTAAAAAAGGCAATCGAAAGTCAAAGTCCGGATAATATTGCAGATATGGGACTTCGATATGACCTTACATTGCCACTGAGCCGTTATTATGCGAATAACAGGGCATCTTTACCACAGCCATTTAAGGTAATCCAGATGGATAGAGTATATCGTGCAGAGCGTCCGCAGAAAGGTCGTTTAAGAGAATTTATTCAGTGCGATATTGATATTCTTGGTTCCAATTCTTCTACCTGCGAGATTGAATTGATTCATACAACAGCGAAAGCACTTCTTAACATTGGCATTAATAACTTTAAAGTAAAAATTAATGACAGAAGGATTTTAAGAGAAATTCTTTTATCGGTAGGTTTTAAGGAAGAGCAGTTAGATAGTGTCTGCATTTCTTTTGATAAATTAAATAAGATCAAGGCGGAAGGTGTTGAAGCAGAATTAACTGAAAAAGGATTTGATAAGACCGTTATTGCAGAGTTTATGAAGCTTCTTGCGAATGCACCGTTTACTTTAGATTATGTGAAAGAAATATGTCAAAACAGTGAGTATGTAGATTCACTGGCATATATTATCGATACATCTAACGCACTTGCTGATGGCAAGTATATTGCAGAATATGATATGACATTAGTTCGTGGACAGGGATATTATACAGGCACGGTATTTGAAGTAGAATCATTAGATTTTAATAGCTCTATTGCCGGTGGCGGAAGATACGATAACTTAATTGGAAAGTTCTTAAAAGAACAGATTCCAGCGGTTGGATTCTCTATTGGCTTTGAGAGAATTTACAGCATTCTCATGGAAAAGGAATCTTACAATACAGAAAAACAGAAAAAGGTTGTCTTAATTTACGAGGAGGATCAGATTGCAGATGCCATTCGTTATGCAGAAGAACTTCGTGAAACTTACAAGACCGCATTATACATTAAACCAAAGAAGCTTGGTAAGTTCCTTAATAAATTAGAAGAACAGGGATTTGATGGTTTTCAGGTATTTGGCAGAGATGAAGAAGTAAGAATGTTTGGAGAATAGTAGATTTTTGTAATGATTTATGGTATGATGTTGCAAAACATCAACAAATATAATCAGGATGAAAGGTCAGAAAATGGACGGAAGTATACAGGTTTATTACGGCAATGGAAGAGGAAAGACCACAGCGGCTCTTGGACTTGGCATTCGTGCAGCAGGTGTAGGAAAGCAGGTTATCATGGTGCAGTTTCTCAAGAAAAAGCATTCTGATACGCTTGATTTCTTAAAAAAGCTTGAGCCGGAGCTTCAGATTTTCCGCTTTGAAAAGGCGGCATGTGGGTATTCTGATTTAAGCCCGAAGGAAAAGCAGGAGCAAATGCTCAATATTAAGAACGCTCTTGGATATAGCAGAAAGGTTCTTGATACCGGACAGTGTGATTTGCTGATTCTCGATGAAATCTTTGGATTAGTTGATTACAATATTATTACCATTGAAGAATTGATGGATTTGATTGCAGTGAAGAAAGATTCCATGGATCTGATACTTACGGGAAGGAATCTCCCTGAGGAAGTAAGAGAGGTTGCAGACTGTGTCTATTCAATCCAAAGAGAGAAGGAAAGAACCCCGGAGATACTTGCACAGGGGATTTCCTGATATATTCTTAGATTTAGATAAAGAAAGGAAGGATAAGGATGGCTGTTTTTACAGGAGCAGGTGTTGCGATTGCAACCCCATTTGATGAAAATTACAATATTGATTATGAAAGTTTTGGAAAGTTTATAGATTTTCAGGTAGAGAATAAGACCGATGCGATTATCGTATGCGGAACTTCAGGAGAGGCATCTACTTTAAGTCATGAGGAACATATTGCGGCAATTCGCTATTGTGTTAATCGTGTGAATAAAAGAATTCCTGTAATTGCAGGAACAGGTTCTAATTGTACAGATACTGCATCTTACCTTACAAAACAGGCACAGATGGCAGGAGCTGATGCAGCACTCGTAGTAACACCTTATTATAATAAAGCAACACAGAATGGTCTGATCGCCCACTATACAGATATTGCAAAACATACAGATTTACCAATTATTCTTTATAATGTACCAAGCAGAACAGGCTGTAAGTTAGAAGCTGCTACAATTGCGAAGCTGGTAAAAGATGTAGATAATATCGTTGGTGTAAAGGAAGCAACAGGAGACATTGCCTTTGCGACACAGATTATGTATGATACTCAGGGCGATATTGATATGTATTCCGGTAATGATGACATGATCGTACCAATGTTGTCTATTGGTGGAAAAGGTGTTATTTCTGTTCTTTCTAATGTAGTACCGGAAGATACACATAATATCTGTGCAGAATATTTTGCAGGCAATGTAGAGAAAAGCCGTGAATTACAGCTTAAATACCTTGAACTGATTCATTCTCTTTTCTGTGAAGTGAACCCGATTCCTGTAAAGAAAGCATTAGAATTAATGGGATTCTATGGCGGTAACGTGAGACTTCCACTGACACAGTTAGAGCCTGCTCACACAGAACGTCTGAAAAAAGCGATGATCGAGACTGGAATTTTAAAATAAGGACATATTCGGAGGACTGAACATAAGATGGTTAAAGTAATGATGTACGGATGTAATGGCTACATGGGTCATGTTATCTGTAATTTAATAAAAGATATGGAGAATGTCACTGTGGCAGCGGGAATTGACCCATGCCCAGGTGACCAGAAGGATTTTCCGGTATTTACATCCTTAGATGAGTGTGATGTAGATGTAGATGTTATCATTGATTTCTCTGCAGCCGTAGCAGTAGATGGTGTTCTTGATTACGCAGCAGCAAAGAAGATTCCTTTAGTAGAATGTACAACAGGGCTTTCAGAAGAACAGCTTGCACATCTTGAAGAAGCCAGCAAGAAGACAGCGATTCTTCGTTCTGCTAATATGTCACTTGGTGTAAATACTTTATTAGAAATGATAAAAACTGCGACAAAGATTCTTGGGGAAGCAGGCTTTGATATTGATATCGTAGAGAAGCATCATCGTAGAAAGTTAGATGCACCTTCAGGAACAGCATTAGCTTTTGCTGATTCTATCAATGAAGCAGCAGATGGCAAGTACAACTATGTATTTGACAGAAGCGAAAGAAGAATGCCACGCCCACAGAATGAAATAGGAATTTCCGCCGTTCGTGGTGGAACTATCGTTGGGGAACACGAGATTATCTTTGCGGGAACGGATGAGGTAATCGAGTTCAAGCACACTGCATATTCCAGAGCTGTATTCGGAAAAGGTGCTGTGGAAGCTGCTGTATATCTGGCAGATAAACCGGCAGGCTTATATGATATGCAAGATGTAATTGCAGCTAAATAATCCCTGATTTATTGGAATGACGGACGAAAAATAAAAAAAGATACTGGTAAAATGTGACAGTAGTCGCTTTGTGAAGAATGTTCGCATACAGCATACATTCTTTACTCACTTCGAAGTCACATTTTATCCAGTATCTTTTTTTATTTTTCTGTTTGCCTCATCCAGAAGTAAATCAGGAATTTATATATATATCAGATGCAAGATAACGCCAAATCTAAAAGTGATAAGCAATTTCAGTGATTAGACTAATTCCTCATCTGCTGGAGATTTTCGTCAATTTTTCAAATCGGACTTTTTTGTAAAGTGAGCGGACTTTTTTGTTGTGCTATTGACAGAAATGAAAGTATATAATATACTCTAACGCAAAAGTTTTAATTTCAAAAAAAAGAGAAAAGATTACGTTCGAAATTAAAATGTAACTATTAAGCGAAGCGATATGGTGCAGAAAAGAGCTGTAAGTGAGAACTCGCATGAAAATAGGAGGGTTAGGGTTATGTCAGGAAAGGTAAATGTAAAGAAGTTTAGAAAAGTCCTTGTTGCGAATCGTGGGGAGATTGCGATTCGTATTTTCAGAGCATTAAGTGAGCTTGGAATTACAACAGTTAGTATTTATTCAAAAGAAGACCGTTATGCAATGTTTCGTTCTAAGGCGGATGAGTCCTATCCGTTAAATCCTCAGAAGGGACCGATTGATGCATACCTTGATATTGATACGATTATTAAGATTGCGCTTTCCACAGGGGTAGATGCGATTCATCCGGGATATGGATTCCTTTCGGAAAATCCAGACTTTGCGGATGCATGTGAGAAAAATGGAATTGTATTTATTGGACCGGGCAGCAATATTATGAATGCGATGGGAGATAAGATTTCTTCTAAAAAGATTGCCATTGAAGCAAATGTTCCGATTATTCCAGGTGTGGATTATGCGATTAAGAAAGTGGATGAAGCGAAAAAAATCGCAGCTTGGGTTGGGTATCCGGTTATGCTTAAAGCAAGCAATGGCGGCGGGGGACGTGGCATGCGAATCGTAAACCGGGAAGAGGATTTAGAGAAGGAATTTAACGAAGCGAAGAATGAATCGAAGAAAGCTTTCGGTGATGATATGATCTTCATTGAAAAGTATCTAAGAGGTCCAAAGCATATAGAGGTCCAGATTATCGGAGATAATTATGGAAATGTGGTACATCTTTATGACAGAGATTGTTCTGTTCAGCGAAGACATCAAAAGGTAGTAGAATATGCTCCGGCATTTTCTGTGCCGGAAACAGTACGTCAGGAAATCTTTGATGCTTCTATTCGACTGGCGAAAACAGTAGGCTATCGTAATGCCGGAACGTTAGAATTTTTGGTAGATGCAGATAATCATCCATATTTTATCGAGATGAATCCTCGAATTCAGGTAGAGCATACGGTAAGTGAGATGGTTACGGATATCGATATCGTACAGACACAGATCCTTGTTGCGGAAGGTTATCCTTTGGATTCAGAAGAAATTGCAATCCCGTCTCAGGAAAGTGTAGCATGTACGGGATATTCTATCCAGACTCGTGTAACAACAGAAGACCCGGCGAATAATTTCCTTCCGGATACAGGAGAGATTACGGTATATCGTTCAGGCTCAGGTAATGGAATTCGTCTTGACGGAGGCAATGCCTATACAGGAGCAGTGATTTCTCCGTATTATGACAGTCTTCTTGTAAAAGCAATATCCCATGACAGAACTTTTTCTGGAGCAGTAAGAAAGTCCATCAGAGCTTTGCAGGAAATGCGTATTCGTGGAGTAAAAACGAACATTCCATTTCTTGTGAATGTGTTAAATCATCCAACATTCCAAAATGGACAGTGTTATACAACATTTATTGAGGAAACACCGGAACTTTTTGAGCTTACTAAGAGTCAGAATCGTGCAAATAAGATTATTGAATTTATCGGGGATCGTATCGTAAATTCGAATAATGGAGAAAAACCATTCTATGAAAATAGAGTTCTTCCAAAGATTGATAAGAACAAACCGGTTTATGGAGCGAGAGATGAATTTTTAAAATTGGGTGCACAGGGATTTATGCAGAAAATCTTGAAAGAGGATAAGCTTTATGTGACGGATACCACAATGCGAGATGCACAGCAGTCATTGATGGCAACTCGTATGAGAAGTAAGGATTTATGTGGTGCAGCTTATGCGACAAATGCATTTATGCAGAATGCATTTTCTGTGGAAGCGTGGGGTGGTGCTACTTATGATACAGCCTATCGCTTTTTGAAGGAATCTCCGTGGAAACGTCTGGAATTATTAAGAGAAAGAATGCCAAATACATTGATCCAGATGCTTCTCCGTGCATCGAATGCAGTGGGATACAGCAACTATCCGGATAATGTTGTAAAAGAATTTATTCGTATCTCAGCAGATCATGGTATTGATATTTTTCGTATTTTTGACAGTTTAAACTGGGTAGAAAATATGAAGATGCCAATAGACGAAGCACTGAAAACTGGAAAAATCGTAGAGGGAACCATTTGTTATACAGGAGATGTCAGCAATCCAAATGAGACAAAATACACACTTGATTATTATGTGAAGATGGCTCTTGAATTAGAAAAACTCGGATGCCACTCGATTGCGATCAAGGATATGGCGGCACTTTTAAAACCTCGGGCAGCAAAAGAGCTTGTAGGTACCCTGAAAAAAGAACTTCATGTACCATTACATTTACATACACATGATTCTACGGGTAACGGTGTGAGTACAGTGCTTATGGCAGCGGAGGCAGGAGTAGACATAGTTGACTTAGCGATTGAATCTATGTCATCAATGACAAGTCAGCCATCCATGAATGCAGTTGTGGAAGCACTTCGTGGAACAAAGAGAGATACAGGGCTTGATTTTGAAGAATTGTCAGAACTGAGCAGATATTATAACCGGATTAGAAATGTGTATGCAATATTTGAGAGTGATATGAAGTCTCCAAATACTGAGATTTATAAATATGAGATTCCCGGAGGACAATATTCTAACCTTCTTGCACAGGTTACAGAAATGGGATCTCCGGAAGAATTTGAGGCAATCAAAGGTCTTTATAAAGAAGCGAATGATTTACTTGGCAATATTGTAAAAGTAACTCCTACATCAAAGGCAGTAGGTGATCTTGCAATTTTCATGTATAAAAATAATCTTAATAAAGAGAATATTTTAACTGACGGAGCTAATCTGTCTTATCCGGATTCTGTTGTTTCTTATTTTCAGGGAATGATGGGACAGCCTTATGGTGGATTTCCGAAAGAATTGCAGAAAATTGTATTAAAAGATATTGAGCCGCTTACAGAACGTCCAGGCAAATTACTGCCACCGGAAGATTTGGAAGGCATTAAAAAGCACCTCATTGAAAAATACCATTATGAGGATAAATCAGAAGAAGTCATGGCACAAAAAGCAATCAGTTATGCCTTATATCCAAAGGTTTATGAGGATTATTGTGAACATTTTGAGATGTATAATGATGTGACGAGATTGGAAAGCCATGTATATTTCTATGGTTTGAGAAAAGGCGAAGAAACATACTTAAAGATTGGCGAAGGAAAAGAACTTCTGATTAAATATCTTGAACAGAGTGATCCGGATGCAAATGGAATCCGAACATTAAGTTTTCAGGTAAATGGTTCTATTCGTACTGTGAAGATTCAAGATCATAATCTTGAGATTAAGACAGACCGTCGCTTAAAAGCAGATAAGAATAATCCACAGCATCTCGGATCTTCTATTCCGGGAACTGTTGACAAAGTTCTTGTTAAAGAAGGCGATGTAGTAACAAAGAATATGCCACTTATGACAATTGAGGCGATGAAGATGGAGACAACGGTAGTATCTACGGTAAACGGAACGGTAGATAAGATCTATGTTGAGTCTGGGGATAGCGTACATCAGGATGATTTACTTGTATCATTTCATATTAAAGAATGATTTTACGGGATAACTGCAAAAAACATCTGCAAAATCTTTCTGCCGTAAGAGAAGATGTGTTGTTCAAAATGGCGGACATATCAGAAATAAAAATAGTGAATTATAAAAATAAGAATCTAAAATACGCATAAAAATAATCAATGAAAAACAAGTAAGAAAAGCAACAATCAATAATAATACAAAATATCCTTCTTAAAGTTTTAGATGTGCAAAATAACCTCAAGTGCAGAATTGAAATCTGTGGTTGAGGTTATTTCTATTATAGTTATAAAAAAATGCTGTTGGAATCAAAAGACATTTTTTAAATATAAAGCTCCCCAGCCAACTTTCTCATTTGGATATTTAGAAAAGGCTGGTAAAGCTCTTGCACTCTTCCAAAGGTATGCCTTTAGTTTCTCGCCATAAAGAAAGGGATCATTGCCCTCTACAATGCCATATTGCATTAAAAGTGCAGCGGCTCCGGCAACAAAAGGCGATGCCATAGAGGTTCCGGTTCGTATAGTATAGCCCCCTCCGGGAGCGGTACTTAATATATTTACTGCCGGGGCACAAAGATCAGGTTTTGTATGCATAGTATTAGAAAAACCCTGACCGGAAAATGGGGCGAATACATCAAGACTGCTGTTATAGCCGCTAACACTGATTACGGAAGATGCAGTGGAAGGAATCGTAAAAGTCATGTCAGAAGAAGGTGAGGTAAAGCCTGTAGCGGAATTCGTAGCATCTTTTGAGGGCAACCAGAATTGCAGCCGCCTATCAATAATTTTTCCTGTTGGAATGGACGTGATCCGTAATGTCCAGGTACCAGAAGGGATAAAGGAAGCATTTGGATTAAAAGAAAGAAAATATTGTCGAAATGGCTGATAGGGTGTGGGGTTGTTAATAGTAAGATAAATCGTTGTGTCAGCAATCATATAAGTGTAGATGCCGGGCACAGCAGGAAAGGTAAAACTTTGTGAGCCAGAAGGAGCGAGAAGTTCATAAGAAAAATCATCTGCAAAGACCTGCCATATTTCAAGATAAAGACTGCGCTCACCGGGAGCTATAGTAAAAGAGAGAAATTTTTCATAGTAGTTTTTTGTTGAAGAAGGAAGAGTATTTAAAGAAGCGTGTCTTCTTGTGAGACCTTCGTTTCCGGTGGCAACAGAAGTGGTATTTTTACCATAAAAAGAAACTTGTTCCATAAAAAGTTCTAAAAGACTGTTTCCGGTATGAGAACCATCATTTGAACCATAACTGATATTGATACTTAAAGGCAGAGAACGGGAGCTTGCAAAGCGGACAGCAAAGTTAATAGCCATCATAAGATTCGCATAGTCGCTATAAATCAAAGAAGCTTCATTTTTTAATTTTACAACAATCAGAGAACTTTCAGGAGCAACTCCCTGATTTGTTCCGTTACTAGCTCTGCCATTTCCTGCACTAATACCGGCGATGTGTGTGCCATGACCGGAAATATCTTCTGAAGGAGAAAGTGATTCAGAAGCAGACCCAAGTGCAGTCGGGGCAGAGGAATCAAAAAAGAAAAAATTGTTTTCGTCTGTAAGCAGTTGATTTAAATCTTCTTCTGAAAAAATAATTCCCAGATTATAAGGATTATTTATAGAAAAATGATCAGGAATAAAAGGCAGGCTCTGATCCCAGTAAGCCAAAATACGTGTACTTCCGTCAGCATTTCTAAAATCAGGATGTTTATAATCTACACCGGAATCAAGAATAGCGATGGCAGTTCCTTTCCCGGTAAGGGTGGTGGTATTTACATTTCTTCCGGTAATGATATTATAATCAGGTAAGCCGGAAGAGGAGACTCCTGTAAGTGCATTTTCGTAAATTGGACGGGAAAGTTCAACATAAAGAACCTGAGAAAAAGTTAAAAAAACAGGGAGATCCTTTTCCTTGATAAAAAGAATCGCAAAATTACCAAGCAGAGGAATAAACGTAAAAGGGACTTCTTTTTGTATTTCTTTGAGAGAACCATTATAAAAAAGAATCAGTTTCCATATATCTGTATCAGGAGAAAAACCAGATCGAAGTAAAGGATCTGTCTGTCGACTTTCATTATCTAAAGAAAGCGAGAGGGCAAGCTCAGGATTTAACTTTTGATTTATTTGTTCAATTTCAGTAATAGAAAGCATAATAACCCCACCTTGAATTTTACAACAAATATATTCAATAAGTAACTATTTAGTTCATTAAAAACGGACGAACCCCGGAAATAAAAGAATCCTTATTTATTAAAGGAAACGGACGAAAAATAAAAAAGTATATAGTAGCATCTGTGCCAGTAGTCGCTGTGTGAAGAATGTTCGCAAAAAAGCTTACATTCTTTACTCGCTCCGAGGTCACATCTGCTACTATATACTTTTTTATTTTTCTGTTTTTTGATCAATTCTTCAAATAAGGATTCTTTTATTTCTGCGGTTCTCGTCTGTTGCTAAATTGAAGATGAGAACTAAATAGTATGGGAAGGAAGAGGGGGAGAAACACCCAATCTCTTCCGTCTTCTCCCCCTTCTCACTCATTTGCTATTTAGTATCATTTCTTCTGGAGCCAGCAAACAGAAAAATAGAAAAGAAATACTGGATAAAATGTGACCTCGGAGCGAGTAAAGAATGGGAGCCGCCTGCGAGCATTCTTCACGGAGCGACTACTGGCACATTTTACCAGTATTTCTTTTCTATTTTTCGTCCGTCCTTAATGAACTAAATAGTAAAATGTGTTATAGTTGATATATCTTTGATGAAGGATGGAATGAATTTATGAAAGCAGTATTACAGGTAGTTTCACATGCGGTTGTTCGTGTGGAAGGAGAAGTTACAGGCCAGATTGGCAAAGGATTATTAGTTTTTCTTGGCGTGGCTGAAGAAGATGAGAAGGCAGATCTTGATAAGATTGTAAAGAAAGTAACGGAGCTGCGGATTTTTAAGGATGATGCAGGAAAGACAAACCTTTCCCTTCAAGATGTGGGAGGAGAGCTTTTAGTAGTTTCTCAATTCACCTTGCTCGCAGATTGTAAAAAAGGAAGAAGACCAAGCTTTGTAAAGGCGGGAAATCCGCAGAAAGCAGAAGAAATGTACGAAGAATTTATACGAGTGTGCAAGGAAAAAGTTTTGAAAGTAGAGCATGGTATTTTTGGTGCGAATATGAAGGTAGAACTTTTGAATGATGGTCCGTTTACGATAGTCTTAGATAGTAAAGAGTTATAAATATGAATTATTGTCGGAAAAAACTTGCATTTTATATATGCTTTACTATATAATAACGAATAGCAGGTTTGTAGAATATTTGCCATTGTAAGTTAAGAAGTACTGAAGTTTCAGCTTCATGTGCCATTTACATAATTAGAATGGGAATAAGTTAAGCAAGATAGAAGGGAGATACACAATGGATAAGATTAAGATGACTACTCCATTAGTTGAGATGGATGGAGATGAGATGACTAGAATTTTGTGGAAGATGATTAAGGATGAACTTCTTCTTCCTTTTATTGATTTAAAGACAGAATATTATGATCTTGGACTGGAGTACAGAGATCAGACAGGAGATCAGGTTACTGTGGATTCCGCATTGGCAGCGAAGAAATACGGTGTGGCAGTTAAATGTGCTACGATTACTCCGAATGCAGCTCGTGTAGAAGAGTATAATCTAAAAGAAATGTATAAAAGTCCGAATGGAACGATTCGTGCGATTTTAGATGGTACAGTATTCCGTGCTCCGATTGTAGTGAAGGGAATTGAGCCGACAGTGAAGACATGGAAGAAGCCGATTACAATTGCAAGACATGCCTATGGAGATGTTTACAAAGCTTCTGAAATGAAGATTCCTGGAAAGGGAAAGGCTGAAATTGTTTATACAGCAGAGGATGGAACTGAGACAAGAGAATTGATTCATGAATTTGATGGTCCGGGCATTGTGCAGGGAATGCATAATCTGAATGGCTCCATTGACAGTTTTGCAAGATCCTGTTTTAACTATGCATTGGAGACACATCAGGATTTATGGTTTGCGACAAAGGATACGATTTCTAAAAAGTATGATCATACATTTAAAGATATTTTCCAGGATATTTATGATGCAGATTATAAAGAAAAGTTCGAGGAATCAGGTATTGAGTATTTCTATACTTTAATTGATGATGCGGTTGCCAGAGTTATTCGTTCCGAAGGTGGATATATCTGGGCATGTAAAAACTATGACGGAGACGTTATGAGTGATATGGTTGCAACTGCATTCGGTTCTCTTGCCATGATGACTTCTGTACTTGTTGCACCGGATGGAACAACAGAGTATGAGGCAGCACATGGTACCGTCCAGAGACATTATTATAAGCATTTAAAGGGAGAAGAAACTTCTACAAACTCTGTAGCTACTATTTTTGCATGGTCAGGAGCACTTAGAAAGCGTGGAAAGTTAGACGGAATTGATGAGTTAGTGACATTTGCAGATAAGTTAGAGAAGGCAACCATTGATACAATTGAAAGTGGTACAATGACAAAAGACTTAGCATTAATCACAACTTTAGAAAATGTAAATACAGTAAACAGCGAAGGCTTTATTAAAGCAATCCGCGCTACTTTAGAGAACCTTTTAAATGCCTAAAGGTGTTTGAAAAATCATTTCCGCAAATTGTAACGCATATCTGCAGAAAGCATTTTTCAAACAGGCTCGAGTAGAAAAGGTATTGTAATTTGCGGTAAAATAAGTTATATATAGTAAGATACATTTCGCCATGATTTATTGCATGAGTTGCGGATGGATTTATATGTAATCCGTTTGGTGATTTGTAATCCAATATAATAAAAACCATGGTATCCTGAATTGATATAGAATGTAACAATGAAGAATACCGTGGTTTTATGCTGTAAATAAATAACAAAGAGAAAATAGTAGAAAAGAGGTAGACTATGAATTTTCAGCCTGTAAGGGCGAGTGATAAAGAGGTTATTGATAAATATATGAAAAAGGCGAATTCACGTAGCTGTGATATGTCTTTTGCGGCTGTATATCTTTGGAAAGACTTCTATTTGCTAGAATATACAGTGTGTGAAGATATGCTGATTTTTCGAACGACCGAAGAGGGAAGCAGCTACAGTTTTCCAATAGGAGATGCAGACCCTGAGAAGGCGTTACTTGCATTGGAGGAACATTGCAAAGAAAATGAAGAAGTATTGAAATTGCATTGTGTATATAGAGAGAATGAAGCGTGGCTTGAAGAACATATGCCTGGGAAGTTTGAGATAGAATTTGACAGGGATAGTGCGGATTATATTTATGAATGTGAAAAATTAATTGGATTAAGGGGTAAAAAGTTCCACGGCAAAAAGAATCATGTGAATAAATTTACCAAAACTTATGACTGGGTTTATGAAAACATAACAGAAGAGAATATAGAAGATTGTCTTGCAATGTTATATAAATGGAAAGAAAAAAACTGTGAGCCAGGCAATATAGAAAAGCATGCAGAAGCCTGTGTGTCAGAAAATGCATTAAGAAAAAGAGAATTTCTTGGTTTAAAGGGTGGTCTGATTCGTGCAAATGGTGAAGTTGTGGCATTTGCACTTGGAGAGCAGATTAATGAAGATACGCTGGTTGTTCACATTGAAAAGGCATTTTCCGAAGTGCCAGGTGCCTATGCGGTTATTAATCAACAGTTTTTGATTCATGAATCTGACGGATTAAAGTATGTAAACAGAGAAGATGATGTAGGGGAGCCAGGACTTAGAAAAGCCAAATTATCTTATCATCCGGAATTTCTGTTGGAAAAAGGTTTTGCTAAATTGATTTGACGAAATATTGCATATCAGAAGTTGCAATAAATTTTTACGAATGATTGTAGATGAAATAAAAAGAATAAAAATACAAAAGAGTTCCCTTGACAGGAAAAGAATTAAACGGTATAGTTAAAAAAATTAACTGGCAAGGGAGCTAGTCACGGCGAAGGAGGTCATTATGAGACATTTAATAGATCCGATGGATTTATCTGTAGAAGAGATTGAGCAGTTATTAGATTTAGCTGATGATATTATTCTCCATAAAGAAAAATATCAGGAAGTTTGTAAGCATAAAAAGTTAGCGACTTTATTTTTTGAACCAAGTACAAGAACTCGACTTAGTTTTGAAGCTGCCATGATGGAGCTTGGCGGTAATGTACTTGGTTTTTCTTCTGCAAGTTCTTCTTCTGCAACAAAGGGAGAGAGTGTTTCTGATACGGTAAGGGTTGTATCCGGTTATGCAGATATTATTGCAATGCGTCATCCAAAGGAAGGTGCACCATATGCAGCGACAAGAAAGGTTAGCGTACCGATCATAAATGCTGGTGATGGTGGACATAATCATCCGACACAGACATTAACAGACCTTATGACGATAAGAAGAGAAAAAGGAAAACTTGATAATCTGACAATTGGAATGTGTGGAGATTTAAAGTTTGGGCGTACAGTGCATTCATTGATTAAGGCGATGAGCCGATATGAGAATATTAATTTTATTATGATCTCACCAGAAGAGTTACGTCTTCCGGATTATATTATCAAGGATGTTTTTGAAAAGAAAAATATCAAATATAAAGAAGTAAGAACGATGGAAGAAGTTATGCCGGAATTGGATATTCTTTATATGACACGAGTACAGAAAGAAAGATTCTTTAATGAGGCAGATTATATTCGATTAAAAGATAGTTTTATCTTAGATGAACGTAAACTTTACGATGCCAAGGAAGATCTTTGCATTATGCATCCGCTGCCACGTGTGAATGAAATTTCGACAAAGGTAGATGATGACCCACGTGCATGTTATTTTAAACAGGCATTATACGGTAAATATGTTAGAATGGCATTGATCATGACGTTATTGGGGGTAAATGCAGATGAAAATAGATAGTATTCAGAGTGGAATTGTTCTTGATCATATTAAAGCAGGAAAGAGTATGCAGATTTATAAATATCTTGGTTTGGATGATTTAGATTGCAGTGTAGCAATTATTAAAAATGTAACCAGCAGTAAGATGGGTAAGAAAGATATTATAAAAATCGCAGATAATATGGACTTAAATCTTGATGTGTTAGGTTATATTGATCCGGATATTACTGTATGCTATATAAGAGATGGTAAGATCGTAGAGAAAAAACATCTTGAGTTACCAGAGAAAATCGTAAATATTGTTCGTTGCAAAAATCCAAGATGTATCACATCTGTAGAACAGGATCTAGAACAGGTATTTAAGCTGACAGACAGAGAGAACAGAGTATATCGCTGTGCTTATTGCGAGTCTAAAAAAAGTGAATATTAACTTGAATAACAATTCAGAGACAGGTTTTTGTGATGAAGCCAGATCTGTGAATTGATGCAGGTAGATCAGAGGTCACGCATGAATGTGTGACCTCTCTTGCATATTGTGGCAATTTGGTGTACAATTATTCTACTTTTATTTATTATATTATGAGAAGTGTGGTGAGAAAGTAATGGAGGCCCAGAAACAAAAGTTAAAACGAACACAAAAAGAAATCAGTAAGCCGGAAGATTTCACCGATCCGGAAGTTTTGTATGAGAAGTTGATAAATACCATTCGGGAATACCATCCCTCTACTGATCTTTCTATGGTAGAGAAAGCATATAAGCTTGCCAGAGATGCCCATAAAGATCAGAAGAGAAAGTCAGGAGAACCGTATATCATCCATCCACTTTGTGTAGCAATCATTCTTGCAGAGTTAGAGCTTGATAAAGAGACGATTGTAGCAGGAATTCTTCATGATGTAGTAGAAGATACTACAGCAACGCTTGAAGATTTATCCACAGAATTTAATGATGAAGTAGCTCTGTTAGTGGATGGTGTAACAAAGCTGGGACAGTTATCTTATTCTCACGATAAGATGGATCTGCAGGCAGAGAATTTAAGAAAGATGTTTCTTGCTATGGCAAAGGATATCCGTGTTATTCTGATCAAGCTGGCAGACCGTTTGCATAATATGCGTACATTGCAGTATATGAAACCGGAGAAGCAGAAAGAAAAAGCCAGAGAGACGATGGATATTTATGCACCAATTGCTCATAGACTTGGTATTTCAAAAATAAAGACAGAGTTAGATGATCTTTCTTTAAAATATCTGCAGCCGGAAGTTTATAAAGATCTTGAGGAAAAGCTTCAAACGAATAAAGAAGGCAGAGAGAATTTTATTCAGTCTATCATTGATGATGTCAGCAGGCACATTAAAGAAGCAGGAATTCGTGCAGAGATAGACGGAAGAGTTAAACATCTTTTCAGTATTTATAAAAAGATGCGTAATCAGAATAAGACTCTTGATCAGATTTATGATATTTTTGCAGTAAGAATCAAAGTAGATACAGTAAAGGATTGCTATGCGGCATTGGGTGTTATTCATGAGATGTATAAGCCGATTCCGGGTCGATTTAAAGACTATATTGCAATGCCGAAGCAAAATATGTATCAGTCCTTACACACGACATTGATTGGATCTTCAGGAACACCATTTGAGATTCAGATTCGTACTTTTGAGATGCATCGTACCGCTGAATATGGTATTGCGGCACATTGGAAGTATAAAGAGGGCGGCGGCAATATCAACAAAGAAGAAGAGAAGTTAAGCTGGCTTCGTCAGATTCTTGAATGGCAGCAGGATATGTCAGATAACAAAGAATTTCTGACGATGTTGAAGACAGATCTTGATTTGTTTACAGAACAGGTATATTGTTTTACTCCACAGGGAGATGTTAAAACATTGCCGGCAGGATCTACACCGATTGATTTTGCGTATATGATTCATACGGCGGTTGGCAATAAAATGGTTGGTGCCAGAGTCAATGGCCGACAGGTTCCGATTGATTATAAGTTACAGAATGGCGATCGTGTGACAATTGTTACCTCACAGAATTCCAATGGACCGAGCCGTGACTGGTTATCTATTGTAAAGAGTTCTCAGGCAAAAACAAAGATTAATCAGTGGTTCAAGACGCAGTTTAAAGAAGAAAATATTTCAAAAGGTAAAGAATTGCTTGATCGTTATTGCAAGGCAAAAGGACTCATTATTTCCAAATATATGAAGCCGGAATATCAGAAAAAATGCATGCATAAGTATGGTCTTAAAAACTGGGATTCTATTTTGGCAGCAATTGGTCATGGCGGTTTAAAAGAAGGTCAGGTTATTAATAAGCTGGTCGAAGAGTATGATAAGGAAAATGAGAAAAAGCTGACGGATCAGGATGCTTTAAATGAGATCGAAGAAAAAAGCAAAACAAAAGCACAGGAAAAAGCAAGAAGCAAGTCAGGAATTACAGTTAGAGGAATTCATGATGTTTCGGTACGTTTTTCTAAATGCTGCAGCCCGGTACCCGGAGATGAGATTATCGGTTTTGTTACAAGAGGAAGAGGAATCTCAATTCACAGAACAGATTGTGTGAATGTTTTGGGAATGCCAGAAAGTGACAGGGCAAGGTTAATTGATGCAGAATGGGAAGAAGAAGCAGTTGAAAAGGGCGGAGAATTATATATGACAGAAATCTGTCTGTATGCACATAACCGCACAGGAATATTGCTTGATATTTCCAAAGCTTTCATGGAGCTTAAGGTAGATATTAAATCTGTGTCTACGAGAACGAGTAAGCAGGGGTTGGCAACGATTGTTCTTTCCTTTGAAATCGGAGGAATTGAAGAATTAAATCATATTATTAAAAAACTTAGAAACATAGAGAGTGTTATTGATATAGAAAGAAGTGCTGGTTGATCAGCGGAGGTATTTTTATGGGGCAGTTAAAAATTGTTTGTGCACAGTTAGGACCAATTGATACAAACACATATATTTTAATGGATGATGAGATTAAAGAAGCTATCATTATTGATCCGGCAGGGAGTCCGGAAGAATTAATTAAGTTTTTAGAGGATGAGGGTTATTCTCTGGATTGTGTTCTTCTTACGCATGGACATCATGATCATATCGGTGCTTTAGAAGGACTAAGAGAACATTACGATCCGTGGAAGCTGCGTGTATATGCAGCAAAGCCGGAACAAGAAGTTCTTATGGTAAAGGATTATAATTTAAGTCCGATGTTTGGAGAAGGTTATACAACCCATGCAAATATGATGATTAATGATAAGCAGATTTTTGAAGTGACATCTAGTCATAAATGTCAGTGTTTATATACACCGGGACATACTCTTGGAAGCTGTTGTTATTATTTTGCGGAGGAAGGCTGGCTATTTTCAGGAGATACACTTTTTGCTGGAAGTGTAGGAAGAAGTGATTTCCCTACAGGAGATGCCCAGACGCTTCTTAAATCGCTTAATCATGTAGTGATGAGACTGCCGGATGATGTTATTGTATATCCGGGACATGGTCCGTCTACTACAATCGGTGAGGAAAGAGAAACGAATCCATTTGTAGAAAGATAGAATTGAAAATGATTTATTTAATACAGAATGATCAGGAATATGATTATGATGTGCGGGCTACGGCACTGGCCTTTTTTGAACGGACCAAAATAGTAGAAGTGACAACAGAAGAGCTTGAAAAGAAGGAATGGGAGAAGGATGACCTTCTCCTCACGCTTGTGTATGAGGAAAAGCGTATTAAAGGGACATTGGAAAATAAAGCAGGAAAGACGGTTTCTGAAGAAATGATCGGTGATTACAGTGATCATAAAAATAGCCGGAATGCCGTATGTCGTTTTTTGTATCGCTTATTTGAAAAGTATACCGGAAGAAGCCTTCCGTGGGGGATGCTTACAGGAATCCGTCCGACAAAAATTATTATGAAATGGATGGAGAATGAGCAAGATGCAAAGAGGCTTGAACAGCGTTTCAGGGAGACATACCTTGCTGATCCACAGAAGGCAAATCTTTGCCGCAGAGTAGCACAGAAAGAAAAGACATTATTGGAGTCAAGACCATTTGAAGAAGAATACAGTCTTTATATAGGAATTCCATTTTGCCCGACAACCTGCTTGTACTGTTCTTTTACTTCATTTCCGGTTGCCCGTTTTGGAGACCGGATGGAGGCATATTTAGATGCATTATATAAGGAGCTTGCTTTTGTGTCACAACATCACAGAAATAAGAAGCTTACTACAATATACATTGGTGGTGGAACACCTACAGCACTTGATGAAAAAGGTCTGTCTAAACTGATGGCTATGATTCATGAGCTTTTTCCTGTAGAAGAAACGCAAGAGTTTACGGTAGAGTCAGGAAGACCTGATAGTATTACGAAAGAAAAGTTTCGTATTTTAAAAGAAGCGGGCGTGACGCGGATTTCTATTAATCCGCAGACAATGCATCAAAAGACTCTTGAACTGATTGGAAGGGCACATACTGTTACGCAGACGAAAGAGGCGTTTTTGTTAGCAAGAGAATGTGGGTTTGATAATATTAATATGGATATGATCACAGGCCTTCCGGGAGAAGAGATTTCTCATGTGCATGGAACTTTAAATGAAATATTTGCACTGCGTCCGGAGAGTCTTACGGTACATTCGCTTGCAATAAAGAGAGCGGCACATCTTAATATAGAGATGGAAAAATATCAGAATATGGTTAAGGGAAGTACGAATGAGATGCTTCGGCTGGTAGATGAATATGCGAGTAATATGGGGATGGAAGCGTATTATATGTACCGTCAGAAAAATATTCCGGGTAACCTTGAGAATATTGGGTATTGTGTTCCGGGAAAGGAATGTTTATATAATATCTTGATTATGGAAGAAAAACAGGATATTATTTCCTGTGGGGCAGGAGCCAGCAGTAAATATGTATTTGCAGATAACAGAATAGAAAGAACAGAGAATGTTAAAAATCTGGATCATTACATTAACCGGATTGATGAGATGATTGACCGAAAGAGAAAATATCTCTAAATAAAAGAGGGAATATTATGGCATTTGATTATGATGGAACGCATGATCTGGAGACATCATTGCAGGATTCTTTTGGAGAGGCAGTTGTTCACGGGATTGTTGTTAGTAATCTGGCATCATTTGTGGCCAGAGAAATGGCATTGTCTGAAGAACAGTGTCATAATCTTGCGATAGCGGGAATGCTGCATGATATAGGAAAATTGCGTCTTCGTTCTTATGTATATGAAGAAAAGGGAGCAAAACTGAATATAGATGAACTAAGATATGTAAGGCTGCATCCTTCTTTGGGATATGCTATTTTAAAAGAACACGATTATCCCGAAGATGTTCTGTCGGCAGTATTGTATCATCATGAAAATGTGGATGGAAGCGGTTATCCGAATAATCTGAAAGGAGAGGAGATACCGTTAGGAGCAAGAATACTGCGAGTATGCGATGCATTTGGTGCTTTGATAGCGAACCGTCCTTACAGGGGGGCGTTTGATATTGAAACTGCAATATCTATTATGATTGAAGAAGTGAAAAACTTTGATATGAGAGTTTTTTTAACTTTTCAAAAAGTAACCCAGTCAGAGGATATGAAAAATATGTTGTTTGACCTGGGAATATCTTAATATATTATTTTACTATTTTAGGAGGAAAATAAAATGGCTGAATCCATGAAAGGATTGAAAAGATCCCATAGATGTACAGAAGTTTCCAGCGAAAATATCGGGGAAACTGTTACTCTTATGGGATGGGTGCAGAAAAGAAGAAATCTGGGAAGTCTGATTTTTGTTGATTTACGTGACAGAAGTGGATTGATCCAGTTATATTTTGAAGAAGAAACAATTGGTGAGGAAGGATTTCAAAAAGCAGGCTCCTTAAGAGCAGAATTTGTTATTGCTGTAACCGGAACCGTAGAAAAACGAAGCGGAGCAGTTAATGAAAACCTTGAGACAGGTGACATTGAAGTAAAGGTGAACAGTATTCGTATTTTATCTGAATCAGAAACACCACCATTTCCAATTGATGCAGACATCACAGTCAAGGACGAACTTCGTCTGAAATATCGTTTCCTTGATTTAAGACGTCCAAATATTCAGAAAAACCTCATGATGAGAAGTAAGGTGGCAACTCTTACAAGACAGTTCCTTGCGAATGAAGGATTTTTAGAAATCGAGACACCTATGCTTACAAGAAGTACACCAGAGGGGGCAAGAGATTACCTTGTACCAAGCCGTGTACATCCAGGAAGTTTTTACGCTCTGCCACAGTCACCACAGCTTTTCAAGCAGTTGTTAATGTGCTCTGGTTATGACCGTTACTTCCAGCTTGCAAGATGCTTCCGAGATGAAGATTTGCGTGCAGATCGTCAACCGGAATTTACACAGATTGATATGGAATTATCTTTTGTTGATGTAGACGATGTTATTGATGTTAATGAAAGACTGCTTGCATATTTATTTAAGTTATGTCTAAACGTAGAAGTATCCCTTCCGATTCAGCGTATGACATGGCAGGATGCAATGGATTACTATGGCTCTGATAAGCCGGATCTTCGTTTTGATATGAAGATTCAGGATGTATCTGAGCTTGTAAAAGAATGTGGATTTGGTGTGTTCTCCGGAGCAATTAAAGATGGCGGTATGGTTCGTGGACTTTGTGCAAAGGGACTTGGTGATGTTTCCAGCAAGAAAATGAAGCATATTGAGAAAACAGCGAAGGACTATGGTGCGAAAGGATTAGCATATATTCAGCTTAAATCGGACGGAACGATAAAATGTCCATTCTCTAAATTTATGTCTGAAGAGGAGCTTCAGGCACTTGTTCAGGCTATGGGCGGTGAAACTGGCGACTTATTAGTGTTTGCAGCAGATAAGTTTAAAGTAGTATGCGATGTACTCGGTGCACTCCGTCTTAAATTTGCAGAAGAACTGAATCTTCTTGACAAATCCGATTATCGTTTTGTATGGATTACAGAATTCCCATTACTGGAGTGGTCCGAGGAAGAGAATCGTTATACTGCGATGCACCATCCTTTCACTATGCCAATGGAAGAAGATTTAGATATGATTGATGCCGAGCCAGGCAAAGTACGTGCAAAAGCATATGATATTGTTTTAAATGGTACAGAAATTGGTGGCGGTAGTGTCAGAATTCATCAGAATGACATTCAGGAAAAGATGTTTGAATGTCTTGGTATTTCTAAAGAACAGGCACAGGAGAAGTTTGGCTTCCTTTTAGAAGCCTTTAAATATGGCGTTCCTCCACATGCAGGACTGGCATATGGTCTTGACCGTCTTGTAATGCTTATGACAAAGGAAGATAGTATTAGAGATGTCATTGCATTCCCGAAGGTGAAGGATGCTTCCTGCCTGCTTACAGATGCACCAAATACAGTAGATGATAAGCAGTTAGAGGAACTTTGCCTCGAAATTGAGATTCCAGAAAAGGAATAGTGATTTACCGTAGGTAAGACAGAAGTCCTCAGAAAGAGAAATATTCTTTCTGGGGACTTGTTTTTTTACTGGTGTGAGAAGATAGATTAAGTATATCAAATGGGAAATAATAATTCAGCTTAGCCAAAGACAGCTCCTAAAGTGGGAACCTACCTTGCCTGTGAAAAATATTATTAAAAAAGCTTGACGTAAATGTATTGTTGTGATATTATAACATACGTTGCACATGAGAACGCATTGATTTGAAAGAAATTGGAAAGAAAATCTTCAAAAAAATGAAAAAGTTCTTGACAAGATAAAAGATGTGTGATAAGATATAAAAGTTGCACGACATAAGAGAACAACTTCTT
>CAKREJ010000015.1 GCA_934317185.1 uncultured Anaerobutyricum sp.
AAAACAGATATTCAGATTGCACAGGAAGCAACAATGCTTCCAATTAAGGATGTAGCAGCAAATTATGGGATTACAGAGGATGATTTAGAGTTATACGGAAAGTATAAAGCAAAGTTTTCTGATGAGTTTATGAACAGTCTTGATGAGAAGCCGGATGGCAAGCTTGTCTTAATGACTGCGATTAACCCAACTCCTGCCGGGGAAGGAAAGACAACAACAAGTATCGGATTAGCACAGGCATTAGAGAAGTTAGGTAAGAAGTCTGTTCTTGCACTTCGTGAGCCTTCTCTTGGGCCATGTTTTGGAATCAAAGGTGGTGCTGCCGGAGGTGGATATTCTCAGGTAGTTCCTATGGAGGACTTAAATCTTCATTTTACTGGTGATTTCCATGCAATCACATCTGCAAATAACTTATTGGCAGCACTTCTGGATAATCATATTCAGCAGGGAAATGAGCTTCGTATTGATACAAGACAGGTAATCTGGAAACGTTGTATGGATATGAATGACCGTGCTCTTCGTAATATCGTTATTGGTCTTGGAAGAAAAGTGGACGGTTATGTAAGAGAGGATCATTTCGTAATTACAGTAGCAACAGAGATTATGGCTATTCTTTGTCTTGCAGAAGATATTAAAGATTTAAAAGCCCGTTTATCAAAGATTATCGTAGCATATGATGTAGATGGCAATCCTGTAACTGCAGGACAGCTTAATGCCGTTGGTTCTATGGCAGCTTTATTAAAAGATGCTATCAAACCAAATATGGTACAGACCTTAGAGCATACAGCTGCGATCGTTCATGGTGGACCTTTTGCCAATATCGCTCATGGATGTAACAGTGTACGAGCTACTAAGATGGCGTTAAAGCTTTCGGATATTGCGATTACAGAAGCCGGATTTGGTGCAGATCTTGGTGCAGAGAAGTTTATGGATATTAAATGTCGTATGGCAGGATTAAAGCCGGATGCAGTTGTATTAGTGGCAACAGTTCGTGCTTTAAAATATAATGGTGGAGTTCCTAAAACAGATCTTGCAGAAGAAAATATGGATGCACTGAAAAAAGGTATCTGCAACCTTGAAAAACATATCGAGAATCTTCAGAAATTTGGTGTGCCTATCGTTGTAACTTTAAATGCATTTGTTACAGATACAGAAGCAGAACACGATTTTATCCGTCAGTTCTGTGAAGAAAGAGGATGTGAATTTGCTCTTTCTGAAGTATGGGCAAAAGGCGGTGAAGGTGGACTTGAACTTGCTAAAAAAGTAGTGAAAACATTAGAAGAAAAAGAAAGCAATTTCAAAGTACTTTATCCGGATAATGCACCATTAAAAGAAAAAGTAGAAACCATCGCAAAAGAAATCTATGGTGCAGATGGCGTTACTTATGAGCCGGCTGCGGAAAAGATGCTTGCGAAACTTACAGATTTAGGATTTGGTGATCTGCCGGTATGTATGGCAAAAACACAGTATTCTTTATCCGATGATCAGACCAAATTAGGTCGTCCAGAAGGATTCAGCATTCATGTGCGTGATGCTTTCGTAAATGCAGGAGCAGGCTTTGTAGTAATCCTCACCGGAGCCATCATGACAATGCCGGGACTTCCAAAGAAACCGGCTGCATTTGGAATTGATGTAGACGATAATGGAAAAATAACAGGATTATTCTAATACAGATTTGAAGAGTTGACGAAAAATAAAAAATATCTTATAACATCTGTGCCAGTAGTCGCTGCACATTGAATGCTTGCATAAAGGCTCGCATTCAATGTTGGCTCCGAGGTCACATCTGCTATAAGATATTTTTTGTTTTTCTGTCTAATCCAAATCAGGAAGAAGACCGGGGGACGCTCCGGAAATATGTTTCTTTATCTCATATATTTTCGTTCCAGTACAAATTTCATAAAAATTTTTTCCCAAAAGTAAAATAAATTCAAGAATGATGAGGCATTCTTAATAATAAAAATTATAGTAGTTACTTTTTCATCTGCTGGAGTTTTCCGTAGCATTCTGTAACATTTTCTGGACGATATCCCTATTTTTTCAGCATAAACTCCTGATTTAGTTTTGGAGCCAACAAACAGAAAAATAAAAAAGTATCTTATAGCAGATGTGACCTCGGAGCAAGTATTGAATGCAAGCTGTTGGCGAGCATTTAATACGCAGCGACTACTGGCACAGATGCTATAAGATACTTTTTTATTTTTCGTCCGTCATTCCAATAAATTAGGAGTTATTTCTTTTTGCGGTGAGACATCCGTTCTTTTCTTCTTTTTTCTAATTCATGTCTGTGAATCATATGCATAATTAAAATAATGAGAATAACGGCAATGAGGATTCGTAAAGAGAAAGAAATTCCTCTATGTATTGCTTCTTTTCTTTTTGATGCTACAGGGGCAGTTTTAAGGTTATCATCTATAGTTTTTCCTTCAAGATAATTTTTCCCCTGTTTGGAAGTTGTGTCGTAAGTAACTTCTGTACGGCCAAGTTCTTTACCGTCGCAGGAGATGACAATGTATCCAAGTTTTCCGGATTTTTTGTCTTCGTCTAATTTAAAAGCAGTTTTTAATTTGGATTCGTCAAAGCCTTTTTTTACAAGGACAGAAAAATCTTTATTATAAGAACAATTTAATAACTGAATCTGATCAAGCTTGGTAGAATCGATAGAAGTATTTTCTGTCATGGCAGTCTTTAGACTGAAATCTTCAAGTGGTGTAACAGCCTTTACCTGGTTAAACGCCCATTTGAATAAGTTAGCGGTGTCGGTATAGCTCTTGTCTGCACCATAATCTTTTAAGATAACGCAGATAAGTTCTACATTGCCTTTTTTAGCATAGGTTACTAAAGTATTTAAGGCAACTTGAGTAAATCCTGTTTTGGCACCTTCTGCATATTTATAATAGTAATCGCTGTTTTCACGAAGGATTTTAGCATGATTCCAAAGCTCTAAGGTGTCTTTTAAAGTGTCACTTTTCTTTAAAGTATAGGAAATTGTTCCGGCGATTTTGCGGAATTCTTCATACTTCATCGCTTCTTTTAAAATGAGTCCCATATCGTGAGCGGTTGTGTAGTGTTCTTCATCCGGAAGTCCGTGTGGATTTTTAAACTGTGTATTTGTGCAGCCTAATTCTTTTGCACGTTTTGTCATAAGCTTTGCAAATTCTGCAGTGGAACCGGAAATATGCTCTGCGATAGCGGCAGCAGCTTCATTGGCAGATACAAGCATTAAGGCATAAAGGCTATCCTCTACAGTAAGCTTTGCACCGACATTGATTCCGGCAGTGCTGCTACCTGCCTCAATTCCGTTAACTGCAGCATTAGAATAAGTAATAACATCGTTCATTTTGCAGTTTTCGACAGCCAGTAAGGCAGTCATAACTTTAGTGATACTGGCAGGATATCTTTTTGTATTAGCTTCTTTTCCATAAAGAACAGCTCCACTGTTGGCATCCATGATAACAGCAGATTCTGCTACAATATCGGGAGCACCGCTTAAATTTGAAATTCCATAAGAAGTACCTGCCGGTGCTTTTGGGGAAGCGGCCTGTGTCTCTGAGGAAGCAGCCTGAGTTTTTGAAGTGTCGGCTTGTGTCTCTGAGGAAGCGGCCTGAGTTTTTGAAGTGTCGGCCTGTGTCTCTGAGGAAGCGGCCTGAGTTTTTGAAGTGTCAGTTTGTGTTTCTGAAGCAGTGGCTGTCGTTGTTGCGGCAAAGGAATTTACGCAAAAGCTGAAAGCCATTGTCAGTGTCAATATAAACGTAAGTATTCGTTTCATTGCTGATCTCCTTTTAATTCTGCCCGAGTGGGCGTGTTCTAGATTTGAGGTATTAAAGTCTTTCCAGACCTTGCCTTTCATTGTATCCTACTTCGATAGAAAAAGCAAAAATTAATTGCAAAAATAATGTTCAGCGATTAGAATAGTACTGTATGTCTAAAAGTATAAAGTAGATAGGAGAGTTTGATGAGATTAAGGAATGTAAAAGGTTCAAGAGAGCAGATTGCAGCAAACGAATATACAATTAAAGATGCAGAGCAGGTTAGAGGTCAGTGGAAGGATTATTTTCAGGATGGTAAGCCGATTCAGTTAGAAATCGGAATGGGAAAGGGTAAGTTTCTTATGCAATTGGCGGAGAAAAATCCTCAGATTCATTATATTGGAATTGAAAAGTATTCTAGTGTTTTAGTCAGGGCGTTAGAGAAAATGGAAGAGAAGCCTTTAGATAATATTCATTTTATTCGAATGGATGCAGAGAATATTGTAAATGTATTTGAAAAAGGAGAAGTAGATCAGATTTATCTGAATTTCTCAGATCCGTGGCCAAAGGATCGACATGCGAAGAGAAGACTGACTTCCAGACAGTTTTTAGAGCGTTATCATAATATTTTAAAAGAAGAAGGAAGAGTTATTTTTAAGACAGATAACAGACCATTATTTGATTTTTCTTTAGAGGAAGTAGAAGAGGCTGGCTGGACATTAGAGAAATCTACATTTGATCTTCATAACAGTGAGTATGTAGAGGGAAATATTATGACAGAATACGAGGAGAAGTTTGTAGCAAAGGGAAATCCGATTTGTATGCTTCAGACTTTTTATAAAGAAGATAAGTAATCTGCACTGGAATGTGTAATAGAGTTGATAGATTATAAGAGAAGGTTGGAATTTGTTAAATCAGGTGCACATCTTTGATAATGCTCATAGAATAAATCAGGGGTGATATTTTATGAATTTTAAAGAAAAGCTGTGCTGGACTATTCAAAGAAAAAGTTTTTGTGACAGGGGAATCTGGCGATGGTTATTTGATTTTTGCCGGAATATTTCAGAAGTATGCAATATTTTGAATGGAAAATGACATCAATGGAAAATAACAGAGATTACGTTTGATATGAGTTTGTCTTTAATGAATTAGTATACTTCCGGGGGTTACAGATACTACAATATATTTATAATAAGTGAAAGGATTTACAAATGAAAATCGTAGCAATAGATTTAGATGGAACATTATTACATTCTGACTGTATGATTTCTTCTTATTCAAAGAAGGTGATTGCTGAGGCAGGAAAAAATGGGATTATGGTGGTGCCGACTTCAGGAAGAAGTTTTCGAAGCATTAAGAATCAGGTAAAGGATATTGAAGGATTGAAATATTGTATCTGTGCTAATGGTACTTTAGTTGGAAATATTCATACAGAAGAGCTGATTCACAACTGCAAGATACCGCAGCATTTAGTTTATGACATTTATAAAGAAGTAAAGGAAAGACATGGATTTATAGAGTTATATTGTGATAATGATGCGTATGTAGAAAAAGAGGATATTCCTGTTCTTTATAATACAAAAATGGGAAAGGCTTTTTGTGATGATCTACTCTCTACAGATATAAAAGCTCTGTCATATGATTTGCTGTTACGTCGTGGGATAATGAGAATTAATAAAATTCATGTTGCATTCCCGAATCCACAGGAATTGAGAGAATTTGCGGCTAAAACAGCGGAAAATGAGAATCTTATCGTAACATTTCCAAGTGAATATAATATGGAGATTTTTTCAAAAGGGTGCAATAAAGATGCGGGAATTCGTATTCTTGCTAAAAAATATAACATTGCACATGAAGATACAATAGCGATCGGAGATAGTGATAATGATGTGGCAATGATCGAATATGCACATATTGGAATTGCGGTAGCAAATGCGATGGATGTGTTAAAGAAAAAGGCCGATTATATTACGAAATCAAATGACGAAGATGGTCCGGCAATTGTATTAAAAAAAATACTTAAAAATTAAAAAATAATGCTTGCAATCTATGAAAGGTTGTTATATAATAGTCCTTGTCGTTGAGAGAAACGAAAACACAACACAAGGATATGCGCTTTTAGCTCAGTTGGTAGAGCAGCGGACTCTTAATCCGCGTGTCCAGGGTTCGAGCCCCTGAAGGCGCATTACAAAGCATCGTTTTTAGGATTTAGGCCTGGGGATGGTGCTTTTTTTGTTTGTAATACTAAGGAGGAAGCACCTTGAATCTGATTTTTGACTTAGATGATACACTTTATAATCTTATGGGACCATTTGAATTGGTACATAATCAATTATATGCGGATAAGACGGACGCAGACTGTACAGAATTATTTATGCAGTCCCGTGTTTATTCTGATGAGATTATGGAGGCAGAGAAAAAGGGATTAATTCCACATGAAGATTGTTTTTATGAGCGAATCAGGCGGACATATCATGATGTGGGGATTGAGATGAGCAGAGAAGATGCAGAAAAGTTTGAAGAATTATATCGTGCTTTTCAAAAAGAGATTTCACTTGGCAATGGTGTAGCAGAGTTTCTTGATTATTGTAAAGAAAAGAATATTTTTATTGCGATTTTGACAAATGGCAGACCAAAACCCCAACAGGCAAAGATTGATGCATTAGGTTTACATAAATGGTTTGAGGATGACCATATATTTATTTCCGGCGGTATTGGGTATCAGAAGCCGGATCCGATGGCTTTTAAATATATAGAGAATGCATTTGAACTAAATCCAGAGGAAACATGGTATATCGGAGATACTTATGAAGCGGATGTCATCGGAGCAAACGGTGCAGGGTGGAATACGGTATGGTTTAATCACCGTAACAGAGAATGTTTGGAAAATCGTGCAAATGTTACGATAAAAAGTATAGAGGAATTAAGGAAGTTTATACTGGAGCAAAGCTAAGGGCAGAGTAGCAAAATGCTAGTCGCCTGCGATTCCTGTTATAGAGTTAGGGACTGTTTTTGACAGTCCCTTTTTGATATTTAGCTTCAACAGCTTATGGTATTCGATGATATCATCATCCCACTGTTTATATTTCAGGTCGCCTCGGCGGTCAGGAAGACCGTATTCATCTTTAAGGTATTTGCCGAGGAAGGATGTCGTCTTTTGAGCACCCTTAATGTTAAGATGATCGCCGCTGTCTGCAGTATCTTTTTTCCAGTTAATCTGATGTTTTAGTTCTAAATTTAAATCGATAAAGTCGATATTATTTTTGTCTGCGATTTCCTGTAAGGCATTATGTTTTTTGTAATTCCAGCCGTTGTAATTTGGAACAGAAACAAGTACAGGAATGGAGCCTTGTCTCTTGCAATAAGAAACACATTTTGCAAAGACAGAAGCACTGAGGGAATTGATTTCCCAGACTTTTCTTGAAAACTTCATGCGATGTTTTTTCTTATGTACTTTATGGGCGGCATTACGGTAGTAGTAGCCTTTCATAACAGAATATCGATTTCCAAAGATATTTTTGACCTTATGTGGATTCAGATTTTTATGGAAACTGATAACTGGGAAAACCGTTGCCAGCTTTGCCTTTGTGATAGAATCGAGATTATTTATATCTGTTTTATCACGAAAAAGATTGTTACCGTCAATTAGTACGATGGAAGGCTTCTGATGTTTATAAATTTGTTTCAGGTACTCGTAAGTTTCCGGAATACGCTGGCTTGCCTGTCCCCAGGCATAGCCGGTGAAACCTTGTTGTTCCCACCATATAAGAGGGAAAATTCCGCTATATACATTACTGTCTCCTATGGCTAATACGTCAATGCTGTTATCCGGTTCCTGAAAGATACTATAGCCGGAGTGATTATACAGTGGGTTAGCATCATATCCCATAGCAATAGAGAAAAAAGAAAAGATTTTTAACATAAATGCTACGATGAGAAGGAAAATGATGCTTCTTGCTGCTATTAATTTCTTTGACATTGTAATCCTCCTGTAAAATTAAAACTTTTAAAACTTTGCATAAATAAAGTCTGCAACACCCCATCCCGGACCGTAGGCTCCGGCTGTGATAACTAATATAACCGGAATCATATAGAGTATCCAACGTACCGGTAAAGGCTGTCTGAGAATGAGTTCTCGAATGGAGGCTCCTTTTTCCTGCTGTTTTCCGATAATATAAAGAAAAATAATACTAAGACCAATAAGGAAAAAGTCCAGCTTAAATAATCCACCACAGTTAAAGGCAAGCTGCCAGAAAGTGCTCTTTCCGTTCCACGGACAAAATACAGATGTAAGCATTGAAAATGCGGTTGTAATATTTTTAGCACGGAAAATAAGCATACCGATATTTACAAGAATAAAGGTGCGGACTACCTGCATTGTATGGTACCAGGAAGCACTTCGATCGATCTTGTATTTGCTGCAAAAAGCCTGAAAAGCCGGTTCAAGGAGCATTCCGAGAACCATAATGACATAGTAATACAGACCATACACAATATATTTCCATTCAGCACCATGCCAGATTCCGTTTCCAAACCAGACAGCAAATAATGCAAAAATGCCGGGAATAGTAGAAGCGTAGTAGCGGTTCATATGTTTTCGACAACTTTGGCTGAACTTTTGGAAATGGGTTCCGAGAGAGATTGGATAAAAGATATAATCTTTGAACCATGCACCTAAAGTAATATGCCATCTACGCCAAAAATCATTAACGGAAGTGGCGAAAAATGGACGTTTGAAGTTCTCTTCCAGAGTAATTCCGAAAAGCTGTGCACTTCCTCTGGCAATATTAATACAGCCGGCAAAATCCATGTAAAGCTGAAATGTATATAAAAGAATTGCCATGAGAACAGGGAAACCAGAGTATTTTTCGTGATTTGCAAAAATAGCACGGACATACATATTTACACGGTCAGAAAGAAGTACCTTCTGAAAAAGTCCCCATGTAATAAGCTGTGCACCAAAACAAAACTGTTTGTAGTCAAAACGATGTTCTGCTTTTAATTCCTCACCAAGCTGGCCATAGCGGGAGATGGGACCTTCTGTGATAATTGGAAAGAAAATCAAAAACAGCAACAGACGCAGGTAATTTTTTTCGGCTTTACATACTCCCCGTGCAACGTCTGTTACATAGCTGATGGCAGACAGAGTATAGAAGGAAATTCCAAGAGGTAGAAAGATGTCTAAGAATGGAATCCGGGTGGAGATATGTAAGGCATTAAAAAGTGTATTTATATTTTCACCAAAAAAGTTGAAATACTTCGTTGTAAATAAAATACCGAAATTAATAAGGCATAGTAATGCGATGATATATCGGTTTCTGGTTGTTGTTTTACTCTTTAATTCCTTTCTGGCACTACGGTCTAAACCTTTCTTTTTTAACTTGAACTGTTCGTTAAGATATTCAATGATTCTCGCACCAAGATAAATGGTTGCCGTTGTAAATAAGACAACGACAACCAGGTTCTTCATCGCAAGAATATAAAACAGCAGGCTCGAAAAAAGAAGACCGACCCAACGTCGTTTCAGGGGAAGTATGTAATAAAGGATTACACTCCCGCCAAGAAAAGGAAATAGATAGAGCCATGAATTATACTGCATATTCTCACCTACTCATCTTCTAAAATTTCCTGAACCATATTGTAAATACTCTCTGCAGATTTAAAGTTTTCCGGCTTAATATAAGGCAGAGTGATATTGATATCGAATTCATCATTCAGTTCAGATACAAGCTGGAGAATCTCCATAGATTCTAAAAGATGTTCCTCGATAAAGTCTGTAGATGCTGCGAAATCCACACCGGGTTTAATCGTTTCTAAAATTTCAAGAATAGTGTCCATAATCATTTCCTCCGTAAAGTTCTTTATAAATTTTCTTTTTGTATGTTTAAAGACTCATACTGTCATAAGTTATATAGCGTCAGTAATCATTTATAATGAATGTTTTTAAAATCAGCTTTCTGAAAGAAGCTTCTGCTTCAAAAGTTTCCTGTCAATCTTTCCGTTTGCATTGTACGGCATTTGTTTCACACGAATAAACTTAGTGGGCCGCATATAAGCAGGAAGCTTGTCGGATATGGTTTTAGAAAGAACCTCCTGTTTAAGCTTTCCCTGATAGAACAGAATAATCTGGTCGGTTGACTCAAGATAGATGCATACACAGGAATGAATCTCCGGTAAAGCTCCGATCGCTGCCTCAATCTCTCCCGGTTCAATACGATACCCCATATGTTTGATCTGGAAGTCTTTTCTTCCCTGATACCTCAAAAGTCCGTCTTCACCTCTGTATACGAGGTCACCGGTACGATATACTGTCTCAGGATAGGCATCATTTAACGGATTCTGAATAAAGACTTCCGAAGTTTTTTCAGGATTATGGTAATAACCGTCCGCAAGAAATGGTCCTCTTGCGAGAAGCTCTCCCTGCATAGCTTCTTTACCATCATCATCTATAATAATTAAATCACAATTATCACAGGCAACACCGATAGGAAGCGTTTCTTCATCGGAAAATGTCCGGTTTACTACATAATAACTGCAGATATCTGTTGTTTCGGTAGGACCGAAGAGATTCGCATAAAGAATATCCGGAAGAGCCTTTCTCCAGTAATTTAACTGTTTTACCGGCATAACTTCTCCGGCAAACAATACCATCTTGAGATATTCCGGTTTGATATAGGTAAAAGTATCCCAGTTCGCAACGATATTCAGTGCGGAAGGAACCCAGTAAATAGTATTTACTTTAAACTTGTTCAGATATTCGATAAGCTGCATTGGAAAGGAAAAATACTTCTTTGGAATAATCTGATAGGTAGCTCCGGTACAAAGTGATGCATAAAGATCGGAAACGGACATACTGAAATATAACGGAGTCTGACTTCCGAATATGGTAGTCTCCTTAATGTCAAATGCATGAATAAACCAATTACTGTATGAAATTAATGCACGATGACTGATCACAGTACCTTTGGGCTGACCGGTAGAACCGGAAGTATAAAGAATATAAGCTGGGTCGGCCCCGGTCATCTGACTGCGTAACCTTCCTAAAAGCTTTACATCTATATCGGTAGAAGAACTATCTTCTATATAAAAGGTTTTAATGGAAGCACTTATAGCTTCCATATTTTTATCTTTGTCAATACCGCTTCTGTCGGTGAGAAGTGCTGCGGGCTGTAATGTTTCAAAAATGCGTTGAACACGTTCTACAGGCATATGTGTATCAAGAACAACATAGAAATTACCACTGTAAAGAACGCTGAGCATTGCGGCTACTAAAGCTGGATTCTTATCAATATAGATAGCGACAGGCACACGATGCTGTTTTAATTCAGAAGCAATCATAGTACCGGCCTGCTGGCTTTTTCTTTTTAAAGCTTTAAAAGTAACAGAAGAAGTCTCATCTGCTACGGCTATATTATCCGGAAACTTCTTACAAGCTTCCTCAAAGTGTTGTAATATATTTTTCATTGGTAATGTACTCCCCTGATCATATTTATAGCTTCGAATCGTTAGCATAAGCTATATTTAAAATTTAGCAGGTAAATCTTAAGTATAAGGCAAAGTAAATCTAAATCATTCTTAAGAAGTGACATCTTGGGACTATCTATTTCCCGACAGTCCATCTTCTTGCTGGAAGAAGATAAAATATTACATATATTTTACAGTAAATTCTGTTTTGATTTTACATCGGCGTGCTAAAGTCATAGCATAAAAGAAAAGGATGAATGGGTGATGGAAGTGAAAGAAATTTATAAATTATCAGGGGTTATTCATAAATTAGCCGGATGGAAGTTGGAAAATATTTTTCTGTTTTTAAATACTGTTTTCTGGGCAGTGCTTGCATTTGTGATCGGAATTGCAGGTTTTTGTCTGGCAACAGGAACGATAGCAGGGCATGGAGTGATATTATTTTGTATAGTGGGATATACGGGAATGATTATAGGATTTTTTGGCGGAAGTTATTATTTATATAGAAAAGATGAATAAATAATCGGTTTCGTTAATTAAATTAAGAACAAACAAAACGAAAAAAACAAATAAAAAAATAAAAAGCAGATACTGGTAAAATGTGATATTCGCTGCTATGTGAAGAATGCCTGTCGGCATTTTTTGGCACGAACTTATATTTTTCCTGTGTCTCTTTTTTTATTTTTTGCTGGTTAAATCTATAAAAAAGTTATTTTGTTTTCTGTAAAGAAACGGGTATGTGCTTTTCAAACGAAAATACTATTTTGTATACATTACTTTTGAAAGCAATACTGCTATATATATTTACAAAAGTAAAAATATAAACGAAAATATTACTAAAAAAACAGTGCAATATTTGGTTATATTGAAAGAATGTAAAAATAGTAGCCATGTTTTTGTTGACAATATGGGGGAGAGATTTTATAATAGAGATAAATACGGGAGGGATGAATTATGAGAAAGGTAATTGACGATCCACGTCTGATGGTTCGGGTATGTGATTTGTATTATAATCAGAATATTAGTCAACAGCAGATTGCCAAAGATCTGAATTTGTCCAGACCTACGGTATCCAGAGTTTTGGCACTGGCTAAAGAACAGGGTATCGTAAAGATTAGCATTTCAAATGTGAATGCAGTGGAGCATTGGGAGCTTGAAAGAAAGCTTGAGAAGAAGTTTGGACTTCACGAAGTGATTATTGTCGGTGAAGGTTCTTCGGAGCATGAGATGAAGAAAGCGTTAGGAGAGGCAGCGGCCCGCTATCTGGAATATACGATCAAGGACGGGAATACCGTAGGTGTTTCTATGGGTTCTACCTTATTTGAGGTTGTTTCTCATGTAATGCATCCGGCAGCGAAGAGAGTTACATTTGTTCCATTAGTCGGTGGTGTCGGAAGAGTTCGGATGGAACTTCATGCGAACAGTCTGGCTGAGTCACTGTCCCGTATATATGATGGGAAGTTTGTTCCGTTACATGCACCTGCACGAGTTTCAAGCCGAAATATCCGTGATGAGCTTTTAAAGGAAGAGAGCTTGCTTCCGGCAATACGTCTTACACAAAGATTAGATATTGCCGTAGTGGGTATCGGTTATCCGAATGAGAAGTCAGCGATCATGGCAACCGGATATTTTAAGGAGAATGAGATAGAATCATTAATAGACCGTCAAGTTGCAGGAGAGCTGTGTATGCAGTTTTATGATATTAACGGAGATACTTCTTCTTATGAAGATGATAATAATGTTATCGGAATGGATATTGCGAAGTTACGTTCCGTTCCACGCTCTATCGGTATTGTCGGAGGAATTGAGAAGCTCCGGGCGATAAAGGGAGCTATTAATGGACATTATATCAATACGTTGATTACAGATATTCGATGTGCAGAGGCATTGATATCTGAATAATAAATAATGATGCAGAAGTTATAAATTCTGTCGGATAGGCAGATATAGCATCAGAATATATCCAGTTCATATTTTTTATCAAGGGGGTAAATATCATGGATGAAATTCTTAACCTGTCAATTAACGAGATGCCACAAACTGAGTTTGATTGTTCTTGCGGAAAGCATCACAACTTTAGCGTACATGATATGTCAATTCGAAAGGGAGCTATCGAAGATTTACCTAAGATGGCAGAGCCATTTAAAGATGGTAAGATTCTTGTAGTATTTGATAATCATACTTATGAAGTGGCTGGAAAGAGAGCTGTAGAGCTTTTAAAAGAGAACGGATTTAATGTGAAAGAACTGTTATTTGATACAGGAGATGACATTTTAATTCCGGATGAGAAGACTTTAGGAAGAATCGTACAGGAGCAGGATTTAGATACAAGTCTTATGGTAGCCGTTGGTTCCGGTGTTATCAATGACTCAGTTAAGTTTGTAACTTCCCGTTCAGGACTTCCATATATTATTGTTGCAACTGCCCCATCTATGGATGGATATGTAGCTGATGGAGCACCGATCTTTTCACAGGGATATAAGTATTCTCCGGTAGCACATCTTACATATGGTCTTGTTGGAGATACAGATATTTTAAAAACTGCACCACAGGATCTGATTCAGGCAGGTTATGGTGATGTTGTTGGTAAGATCACAGCAATTGCTGACTGGGATTTATCTGTTAAGGCGAATAATGATTATCGTTGCGATACCTGTGTTACATTAGTTAACAGAGCATTGGATAAATGTTTTGCAAAAGCAGAAGGTTTAAAGGACAGAGATCCGGAATCTCTTGGAGCATTACTGGAAGCATTAACTCTGACAGGTGTTGCCATGGCATTAGTTAATATTTCACGTCCGGCATCCGGAGCAGAGCATATGTTATCTCACTTCTGGGAGATGGATTACATTGCAAGAGGTCTTAATCCAAACCATCATGGTATTCAGGTTGGTGTTGCAACACCGATCATCGCACGTTTCTTTGAAGAATTAGCAGATATTCTTCCGGAAGGAACCGGAGAGCTTTGTCCTTCTCATGAAGAGATAGAGGCACTTTTAGCAAAGGGCGGTGCACCAACAAGTCCAAAAGATATCGGAATTAATAAAGAACTGTTCCATGAAAGCTTACTGAAAGGATATACAGTACGTCCTCGTTATTCTATCCTTCAGTTTGCAAAAGATAACGGTCGTCTGGAAGAGATAGCAGATAAGATTACAAAAGAGATTTATGGATAAAGAATAACATCAGGAATTTCATAATACAGGATTCCGATATATAACAGGTAAGGGGGTAGATTTTATGCAGAAAAAGGAAGACGCATTAAAAGACGTTAAGTTATTTGTTCTTGATATGGATGGAACAGTATATTTAGGAGATCAGTTAATTGAAGGAGCTTTAGACTTCATAAGAGAAGTAGAAGCTTCCGAAGACAGAGATTTCATTTTCTTTACAAATAACGCTTCTCGTGTTCCGGCTGTTTATGTTGAAAAACTTCATAAGCTGGGATTAGATGTCGATGAGAGCAAGGTTGTGACTGCCGGAGATGTGTGTGCTGAATTCTTAAAAGTGAACTATCCCGGAGCAAAGGTTTATCTGAATGGTACTCCGGTTCTTGAGGAGAACTGGAAGGGAAAAGGAATCACGCTTGTAGAAGAAGATCCTGATGTTGCAGTGCAGAGCTTTGATACAACATTAACTTATCATAAGTTAGACAGAATCTGTCATTATGTAAGGAATGGAGTTCCTTTTATTGCGACACATATGGATACGAATTGTCCGACAGAGTACGGATTTATGCCAGATTGTGGAGCAATGTGCAGTCTTATCACAGATTCTACAGGTGTAAAGCCTCGCTTCCTCGGAAAACCATGGAAAGAAACCGTGGACATGGTAGCAGAAATTACAGGTTATAAACCAGAAGAGATGGCTTTTGTTGGTGATCGTCTTTATACAGATGTTGCAACGGGTGTTAATAATGGAGCGAAAGGCTTCCTTGTTTTAACTGGAGAAGCGGATATGCAGACCGTGGCAGAGTCGGATGTAGAGCCAACCTGTATTTATGATTCTTTAAATGAAATGAGAAAATATTTATAAAAAGGAGAGTATAATAATGAAAGTAGTATTCGGTTGTGATCCTAATGCAACAGATTTTAAATTACAGTTAATGGACTATGTAAAAGGTCTTGGACATGAAGTAGCAGACTTGGGAAGTGATGACCCTATTTATGCAAATACAGCAATTGAAGTAGCCAAAGCTGTAGCAGCAAAAGAATATGACAGAGGTATTATTCTTTGCGGAACCGGTATCGGTGTTTCTATCGCTGCAAACAAAGTAAAAGGTGCTTACGCTGCATGTATCCATGATGTATATCAGGCACAGAGAGCACAGCTTTCTAATCAGGCAAATATCATTACAATGGGTTCACAGGTTATTGGAATCGAGCTTGCGAAGCAGCTTGTAAAAGAATATCTTTCTGTAGAATGGGATCCTAACTGCCGTTCTGTAGCTAAAGTGCAGAGAATTAAAGATTTCGAAAACGAACAATAATTGATTTATCAGATTAAGATAAACGGTGATAAGCAGCAGATTCGCACTGTGTAAACAGAGCCTGGATCGCGGCTATCATGTGAAATAAAAGTGGGTATTGGGTAGAGCAAATAGCATAATAAGAGTATGCTTTTAATGAAAGGAGTTACAAAATGGCAGAATATTTAATGGGTATTGATGCGGGAACTGGTAGTGTGCGAGTAGCATTATTTGATTTCAGAGGACAGAATCGTGCATATGCTGTTGCAGAGTATGGAACAACTTATCCTAAAAATGGATGGGCAGAGCAGAGCGATGTAGAATGGTTTGACGCATTAAAGAAAGCAATTCCTGAGTGTATCAAGAAGGCTGGTATCGCAGCAGATAATATCGCAGCAATTACCTGTGATGCTACAACGAACACATTGGTATATTTAGATGAGAACGATACTTCTGTACGTCCACCAATCCTCTGGATGGATGTCCGTGCAACAGAAGAGGCATCTTTCATCGATACGATTCGTGAAGAATATGATGCAACTAAGTTCTACAAACCAGGATTTAGAGCAGATACTATGGTTCCAAAGTGTATGTGGGTTAAAAAGAATGAGCCTGAAAACTGGGCAAAAACCAAAACAATCATGGAATTTGAAGACTGGCTGAACTGGAAGCTTACAGGAAGAAAGACAGTCAGCATGTCCGTTGCAGCATTCCGTTGGAACTATGATGATAAGAATGGTGGATATCCGGTAGATTTCTATAATGCAGTAGGTCTTGATGATGTTATTGGTAAATTCCCTGAACCAGTATTAAAGGTAGGAGAAGTTGTTGGAAATATCAGTGCAGAAGCTGCAGAAATCTTTGGACTTAGCAAAAAGACAGTTGTAGTAGAAGGTACAGCAGACTGTAATGCTTGTATGTTCGGTGTTGGTGGTGTAAGACCAAACGGTATGACTTTGATCGGTGGAACATCTACTTGTCTGTTAGGTCTTTCTGAAGAAGAATTCCATGTAGACGGTGTAAACGGAACATATCCAAACTGTATGTATGATGGAACCAGTCTTTTAGAGGGTGGACAGACAGCAGCAGGGTCTATCCTGACATGGTTTAAGAATAACTTACTTCCAGCAGCATGGATGCAGGAAGCAGTAAACCGTAACATGAATATTTATGATCTCATCACAGAAAAAGCATCTGAAGTACCTATCGGATGTGATGGTCTTGTTATGATGGATTATTTCCAGGGTAACAGAGCTCCTTATGCAGATTCCAAAGCAAGAGGAATGTTCTGGGGCTTATCCATTGGTACAACACCTGCTCACCTGGCAAGAGCCGTATATGAAGGTGTTGCTTACGGTGCAAATCACTGTATCGTCAGCATGAAGAAAGCTGGATATGATGTAAAAGAAATCTACGCTTGTGGTGGTTTAGCACAGTCTGATTTCTGGATGCAGATGCATGCTGACATCATCGGTGTTCCAATGTACACAACAGTAGAGAGCCAGAGTGCAGGATGTCTTGGTGACTGTATCATCGCAGCAGTTGGTGTTGGTATTTACCCTAACTTCTGGGAAGCGGCAGACAGCATGATCCGTGTAGATAAAGAGTATATCCCTAACATGGAAGCACACAAAGAGTATCAGTTCTATATGGATAGATACATGGAAACATGGCCACAGATGAGAGAAATTGTACATAAAACAGTAGACCATAACAACAAAAAATAGTATTATATTAATATTGTAAATAACTAATAAGCCCGCAGAGGATACGCTACTTGTATGCTTTGCGGGTATATTAGATTTATTTTTAAAATTGTAATAATGGAGGATTAATTATGTCAGAAGTAAAAGTAATCGGTATTGGTAATGACCACGCAGCAGTAGATCTTAAGAATGAGATTAAAGCATACCTTGAGGAAAAAGGTTATAAAGTAGTAAATTATGGAACAGATTCTTCCGAAAGCTGCGACTATCCAATCTACGGAGCAAAAGTAGGGAACGCTGTCGCAAGCGGTGAAGTAGATGCAGGTGTTTTAATCTGTGGAACAGGAATCGGTATTTCCATCGCAGCTAACAAGGTAAATGGTGTTCGTGCAGCCGTTGTAAGTGAACCGGTATCCGCAAGACTGACAAAAGAACATAACAATGCAAACATTATCGCATTTGGTGCAAGAATCGTTGGAAGCGAAATGGCAAAAGCAATCGTAGACGCATGGCTCGACGCTGAATACATCGGAAGCGGCCGTCATGAAAGACGAGTAAACATGATTGAAGAGGAAGCAGCAAAGTATAATAAATAAAAAATATATGGCTACGGAGGAAGAAGATGAGTCGTTTTATGGAAATAAAATCAAAGGATATAGAGAAAGCCTTTGAAGATGAGAGAAGACAGTATTTCGTTGGAAATTTAAAAAAACCACAACATATCCCTTTTGTAAAGTCGGATAATGTCGAGATGGGACTTACAGCGTATGATAAATTTACCGGAGAGCCGGCACACAGGCATTCCAAAGCCACCGAGTATGGTTATCTTATCTCCGGAAGGACTCAATATATGGATTTAGATACAAGAGAAGTCTATGAATATCATCCGGGAGACTTCTTTGTAACATTTCCGGGAACAACTTATGTTCAGAAATCCGAAGCCGGAACAAAGATGATTTTTGTAAAAGAGCCATCGATTAATGATAAAGAGCTTGTGCCAATGGATGAAGAAGCAAAAAAATGGATGGAGACGGAGTTTTGATTTGTAATTGTAAAATCCAACACAATTAGAGATAATATTTGGTTGTTTATTTGCCAAAATAAAACGTGTAATTTTTTATAAAAATGAAAGATTTTCTTTATAAAAAAATAAGATTGTGCGGAAAAATACATTTACAAGCGGAAAAATTGTGATATAATAAACGAAGTTTAAAAAATTGAGAATTATAATCAATTAATATTCGTATATCTATTTTAGGAAATCAGCACAGTAATTCCACGGAAATTTTTTTGTTCGCCTGTAAGAAAAGATTTTGAATATAATCTTTCTGAATACAGCCTGATAAAAGCCTTTTTGTCTAACTGATGTTCAAAGTTCTATTTAGCCTGGTATCTAAGTTTATGTATCAGGTTCCATTAACTTTTATTTTCTATTATCTATTATACATTTTACCTATTTATTTAAAATTAAATATTAAGAAGCATATAAATAAGAAGAATTTACAAAATGTAATGCCTTTCTTAAGGCATTACATTTTATTGTGGAGATTTTTATGAAAGAGAAGAAGAAAAGATTCAGGCATGAGCATGGAGGAAGCTTTTCGGTAGATTATTATGCATATGCGTCACGTATGAGAAGCTGGAATGCAGGCTTTAAGGTTCTGTTTTCGCTTATCAGTCTGATTTTATGTATCGCATGTAGTAATCTGTATGTTTCATTGGCAGTTATTTTCTTTATGGGATTTTTGACGGTGGCTGTCGGTGGTTTAGAGTTGCATCATTATATTACGATGCTGCTTGTTCCTATCGTATTTTTGATTTTTGGAACGATAGCGATAGCGATTGGGTTTTCGATGCATCCGGTAGGACAGTATCATGTTCATTTTTTGAATTTATTTTACATTTATTGTTCAAAAGCAAGTCTGCTTAAAGCGGGAAATCTTGTGTTTAAAGCGTTAGGGGCAGTTAGTGCATTATATATGATGACACTTACTACACCGCTTAGTGAGATTATTGCTGTTTTAAGAAAGGCACATATTCCGAAGCTGATTATTGAGCTTATGAATATGATTTATCGTTACATTTTTATTATGATTGATACACATAGCCGTATGAAGAATTCGGCAGAGTCCCGTCTTGGATATTGTGATTTTAAAACTTCCTGCTATTCCTTTGGGCAGGTTGCCAGTAACTTGTTAGTTGTATCCCTTAAGAGAGGAAACAATTATTACAATGCCTTAGAAGCACGTTGTTATGACGGGGATCTGCAATTCCTTGAAGAAGAGAAGCCGGTGAAAGCAGGGCAGGTTGTAATGGCGGTTATTTTCGTTATTGCGTTGCTGCTTTTATGGTTTTTTACAAAGTAGTGTATCCTGTGGAGGTATTTATGCAGGAAAAAGAACCAATATTAAAGGTAGAAGATTTACATTATGCATATAATGGTGAAAAAACAGCATTGAATGGAATTGACCTTAATATTTATGAAGGTGAGAAGATTGCGGTACTTGGCTCTAACGGAGCCGGAAAGTCTACATTTTTTCTGAATATCAATGGAGTTTTGAAGTCTCATCACGGAGAAATATATTATCGTGGCGAGAAGATTACAAAGAAGAACCTGAACAATCTTCGAAAGAACGTAGGGATTGTTTTTCAGGATGCGGATAATCAGATTATCGCATCTACAGTAATGGCAGAGGTTTCTTTTGGACCGATGAATTTAAAGCTGCCAAGAGAAGAAGTCATTTCCAGAGTGGATAAAGCTCTGGAATATATGAATATCTCAGAATTTAAAGATCGCCCACCGCATTATTTAAGTGGTGGTGAGAAAAAAAGAGTCAGTATTGCAGATATTATTGCAATGGAGTCAGAAGTCATTATTTTTGATGAGCCGACAGCGGCACTTGATCCCTTGAATGCTGCAATGCTTGAAGAAGTTCTTCAGAAGATGGGAGATGAAGGACGTACGATGCTCATTTCTACGCACGATGTTGATTTTGCTTATCGTTGGGCAGAGAGAGTTATTGTATTTTGTCATGGACAGATTATTGCAGATGATACCCCACTTGCCGTATTTAAGCAGGAGGATATTTTAAAGCAGGCAAATCTGAAGCATCCGATGATGTTTGATGTCTATGATATTTTAAAAGAGAAAGGTATCGTTCCTAATGGGGACGTTTATCCTAAAAATATTGCCGAATTTCAGGCAATGGTAAAAGGTTTATAAATGAAAAATTAAAAGGAGGAAAGACAAATGTCTAAAAAACAAAAGAGTCTTGCAATTCTTGCGAGCGTATTTTTAATGCTTTTCACAATCGCACCAGTTTCTAATGCGATGCACATCATGGAGGGATTCCTTCCAGTGAAATTCTGTATCTTATGGGGAGTAATCTGCGTACCATTTTTAGTAATCGGTTTTATGAATATTAAAAAGGTACTTGGACATGACAGAAGAACTCTTACAGTACTTGCTTTAACAGGTGCTTTCGTATTCGTACTTTCATCTTTAAAGATTCCTTCCGTAACAGGAAGCTGTTCCCATATGACAGGTACAGGTCTTGGTGCAATTTTATTTGGACCATGTGTAACAAGTATTTTAGGTATTATCGTATTAATTTTCCAGGCAATCTTACTTGCACACGGTGGATTAACAACATTAGGAGCTAACTGCTTCTCTATGGCAATTGCCGGACCAATCGTTTCCTGGATATTATACAAATTACTTCAGAAAGCAAACGTAAACAAAAAAGTTGCTGTATTTGTTGCAGCATTTTTAGGTGATTTATTTACATATTGTGTAACAAGCTTCCAGCTTGCACTTGCTTATCCTTCAGAAGTTGGTGGTGTAGGAGCATCTATCGTAAAATTCCTCGGAATCTTCGCTACAACACAGCTTCCATTAGCAGTTATCGAAGGTATTCTTACTGTAGTTATCGTTATTGCACTTGAAACATATGCAAAAAACGAATTAAGCAGTCTGGAATTTTAATAGGAGGAAAGAAAATGACAAAAAATACAAAAACAGTAGTTATTTTATTAGTAATTGCAGCATTGATCGCAATTGTGCCACTGTTCGCACTTAAAGGTGCAGAATTTGGTGGATCTGATGATGCCGGTAGCGAAATGATTTCTGAAATTCAGGGAAAAGAATATGAACCGTGGTTCACACCAGTACTTGAAACTGCACTTGGTGGAGAACTTCCTGGAGAAGTTGAAAGCTTAATCTTCTGTCTTCAGACAGGAATTGGAGTAGGAATCATAGCATTCGTACTTGGACGATTTGTAGAAAGAAAGAAGTGGCAGGATAAAGAGAACGATTCGGCTTCTTCTAAATAGGCTATAGACGGACGAAAACCGAAAAAGCCAATCCTTATATTTGTGAAAGTATCACTGCGGGATAAATGTTTGCCGAAAGGCTCACATTCAATCCTCGCTCTAATATCACAAATATAGGGATTGGCTTTTTCGGTTTTCTGTGTATAGGGAATATTTAGAACAGCTTATCAGAGAGTAGTTCCTATATCTTCCGTCTTATTTCTCATTTCGCCTGCCACGGTTTTCGTCCATATAAGCCACTAAAACTTTAAAACTATTGGCTGGTCAGCCATTCCACTGCATTGAGTACCTCTTCCGGTGTTTCACATACCGAGAAAAGAGTTTTTACGGATTTACGAATGAATCCCATGCCGATAAGTTTATCAATGTTTGCGATCGTGTCATCATAGAATCCGGCAACATTATATATAATGATTGGTTTTGCACTTCTTCCAAGTTCTGTTAGAGTAAGTATCTGAAAAAATTCATCAAAGGTTCCGATTCCTCCAGGTGCGATGACAAACGCATCGGCATTCTCTTCCATGACTTCTTTTCGAAGGCTCATAGTTTCTGTGCGTACGATTTCTGTGCACTCGCTTTTAATCGGTTCAAACTTATTCATGAAGGTTGGGACAACGCCGGTTACCTCCCCACCATTTTCTAATACACCGTTTGCACAGGCACCCATCAGTCCGCCGGCACCACCGCCGTAGATTAATTTATGGTGTCGCTTAGCAATTTCCTTCCCTAGTTCATTTGCTGCATTTATATAGATAGAATCGATGCGGTCACTTGCTGCACCATACATGCATATTGTAAGTTTGGTCATAATAGCACCTCCCCCGTTTTTATTTGTAGAGCTTAATTTTAACATTTAATTCGACAAAAAACAACAAAATAATGAGGAAAAATGGATAATAGATGTAAATTGTCTATATATTCAGACAAAAAGGAAGGATTATCTAATGATTATAGCGTTTATAAAGTATAAGCTGAAATAAAGAGAAATGCTCTTTTGTTATTGTATGAATAAGTAGAATAAAAGGTGCATAAAGACAGAAAAATTGTGAGATATGCTTGTTTTTTTGTTTAAATATTGCTACAATATAGACAAAGGTATTCATAATTATCTATGTCGAAGCATTCTTGAACTTAGGATTTAAAAGGGGTGATTTTTATGAAGAAAGTTATAACAATCAGCAGAGAGTTTGGAAGTGGCGGTCATGATATTGGAATGGAAGTAGCGAAGCGTCTGAATATTCCTTTTTATGATCAGGAGATTGTAGATAAGGCTGTTGCAGAAAGTGGATTTACAAAGGAATTTGTGGAAGAACACGGAGAGTATAGTTCTATTTCTTCTGTATTGCTTGGAACTTCCGCACCATTTGACAGCTATTATTATGCAGAAGATCCCCAGGATAAGATTTTTAAGATTCAGCGTAGGATTATTACGAAGTTCGCACAGGAAGGTCCGTGCGTTATTGTCGGAAGATGTTCAAACTATATTTTAGAGCAGGCAGATATAGATAGTTTTGATGTATTTATCAAGGCAGATATTGAAAAGAGAGCTGAGAATGTAGCTGACAGAGTTGAACTTAAGGGAGAGGAATTGATTAAGTTCCTTCAGAGAAGAGACCATAAGAGAAGAGTATATTATCGTTTCTATACGAAGAGAAAATGGGGCGAGTACCACGATTATAATATGATGTTAGATAGTGGAGTAATCGGCAGGGATAAATGTGTAGATATGATTCTTAATGCAGTTGGTGAATGATTGGAAAAAGAAACCTGATAATATAAGATAAATTTAAAAGCAGGACATTTCAGATTGGGATGCCCTGCTTTTTCAATATGATTATTAATACAGGAGATAAAAATGAAGATTACAAGATGTAAATATGGGCATTATTATGATAAAGAATATTTTAGAGAATGTCCACATTGTTACCGGGCAAGAGGCGGTCGGGATGAAGATATTATAATAGAAAGAACAGGATTATCTACAGATTCGACAACTAAAAACAGTGAAATGGATCAAATAGATAATGGGAGTTTGGGAAAGAGTCAAACGGAGAAAAATCGGGAGAATGTAAAACGCTGGATTGGTGAAGCCTGGGATGAACTGGAAGAAATTTTAGATGAAGGGGAAAGTTATTCGAAAAATCAAGATGAAGAAGGATGGGAGGATATACACGAGGAAAAAGATACCGAAGACTTTATGCTTTTGTCTGCAATGCCACTTAAAGTAATTAAGAATCAGGAGTTTTGTATGGATTTTTGCGTATTCCGGGAAAAGGAATGGGAGACTGGTGCAAAGATGCTTACATTTAAAAGTCAGGAAAGTATACGGGATTTAAAACCGGTAAGAATGCATTTGCCAGCTAATGCAGTATTGCATATTTTATATAAAGATGAAGAGATTTTGAGTAAAGAAATAGAGATAGATACGGATAGAAAGAGTATATTTTGTACATTTCCTGTTACAGTTACCGATACGAGAGACAGGCGTTTTCATATGATAAAGGTCATTTTTGAAGTAAGTGGACAGGGTGTTGAAGTTCCGTTATATTTGATGCCTAATCCGTAGAAACAGAAATAGAATATTATTAAAAATATTATTAAAATAAGAAGAATTACCGTTAGCAGATAGCTGGCGGTAAAATTTTTTTGTGCTTTTCCCATATTTCCTATTGAAATAATATGAAATATGGTGTAAGATAAAAAAACAAAGCAAATAGTGTAGATTTTTAATATTACTTTAATGCACAGTCATTAATATATGTTTAGTAGAAGGGAGCATGATGGATATGGATACAACAACAGTAGCACAAGTACCGGTAAGACAGCACAGACTGGGTGCTACAGTCTGTAAAGAGAATTTAAAATTAAAAAAATTTCTGTCCATGACTGCGACCATGCTAAAAATCGGTTTTATTGGTTTTGGTGGAGGAAGTGCATTAATTCCGGTAATTGAAGATGAAGTTGTAGAGAAGGATAGGATTGTATCTGAAGAAGAATTTAATGATGATGTGATGATTGCCAGTATAACACCGGGAGCACTTCCGGTAGAAGTTGCAACTGGAATTGGCAGACAGGCAGCCGGATTAAAAGGAATGGCAGCCGCAGCGACAGCGATGGCACTTCCGGGAGCTTTACTTACTGTATTGTTGCAGGCAGTGATCTCCAGTGCAGGAAGTACAGTAAAATCGCAGATTGGTTATTTATCTATTGGAATTTCTTCTTTTATTATTTTAACATTACTGAATTACTCATTAGGAACGCTACATCAGGCAGCTGATAAAAAGGAAAGTAAGCTCTATACTCTCATTATTCTTGGCGTATTTTTACTTTCCGGTGAAAAAAGTATTTATCAGTTATTTGGACTTGATATAAAACCGATATTTGCGTTATCAACGATACAGATACTTGGTGCGGCATTTTTCGTAATTCTTTTTACAAAAGGGTATGTATATTCTTTTAGAAGAATAATTCCGGCAGTCATAATTACTATCAGTTATTTCCTTTGTGTAGGAAATGCACATATTATACCGCTTATAGCAAAACCATTTATTTTAACATTAATGACAGTACTTGCCTTACTTGGATTGGTACAGTCTGTATTAGAAAGTCCACAGAAAAAAGATTTTCCAGTGAAAAGACTGGTAACATCTGTAGGATTCTGGATTATATTTGCAGGTATTCTTTCTATACCGGCAATGTTCCTCATCTCAAAAGCTTTAAAATTTATCGGAATGGGCTGGCTTTCCTCTGTAATGTCATTTGGAGGAGGAGATGCTTATCTTTCCGTAGCACAGGGTCTGTTCGTAGAAGGAGGAGTTATCAGTAACACCGATTTCTACGGAAATGTGGTATCTGTAGCAAATGCACTTCCGGGTTCTATTTTATGTAAAATACTTACCGGAATTGCTTATGACGTAGGATATAACTTAAACGGCTCTATTTTTGAAGGCTTATTAGTAGCACTTTCCGGATTTGCCTGCAGTGTAGCGGCTTCCGGAGCGATTTTTGAATTAGTATTTTGTGTTTATGAAAAATATGAAAGCCTTCAGATATTTTCAGTAGTTAAACACTTCATCCGTCCAATTATCTCCGGACTGCTCCTTACGGTAGCAGTATCCCTGTATACATCAGGAATCAGAGGTCAGTTACAGGCAGATGGCGGAAGTGTAATCGCACTTGTAATTACGCTTATTGTAATTGCAGTGAATCTGGCTTTAATCTGGATACAGAAAAAAGGGAAAAACATCCATCTGATTTGGAAAATAGTTATCTCAGCAGGGTTATCTTTTGCTGGATGCAATTTGTTCCTTTAAAATTATGGTTTGTCTGGCAGGACGGACGAATCCCGAGAATAAAATAAGCTATATTTGTGACTTTAGTCGCTGTAGGTTGAATGCTCGCTTA
>CAKREJ010000016.1 GCA_934317185.1 uncultured Anaerobutyricum sp.
ATAACTTCTTTTATATTCAGTTGAAAATTGGGTTCAAACATAATAACTCAAACGATTGCTTTTTCTTTCTCAAAATCTGTCTATAAAGGAGGATTTATGAAAGGCAAATTATATGGTATCGGAGTTGGCCCTGGTGATCCGGAGCTTTTAACTCTGAAGGCAAAAAGATTAATTGAAGAATGTGACATCGTGGCAGTGCCGGTGAAAAAGGAAGGCGAGGATAGTGTCGCTTTAAATATCGCAAAAGGTGCGGTGGATATTCCGGAAGGAAAGATTCAGGAAATCGTTTTTACGATGGCAAAAGATAAGGCAAAACGTGAAGCCTGCCGTCAGGCAGCAGCAGAAGAAATTATGAAACTTCTTGATGAAGGAAAGTCTATTGCGATGCTTGCACTTGGTGATATTGGAATTTACAGTACCTATGCGTATGTGCACAAACGTCTTTTGAAAGCGGGATATGATGTGGAGATGGTTTCCGGTATTCCTTCTTTTTGTGCGGGTGCAAGCAAGGCCGGTATTTCTATCGTGGAAGGAAATGAAGGCTTTGGTGTGATTCCATCATTGAAGGGGATTGATCAGGTAGAGAAGACACTTGGCGTATTCGACAATCTGGTTATCATGAAAGTCGGAAGTCATGTAAAAGAAGTTTATGACCTGCTGGTGGAAAGAGGCATGGAGAATAATGCGATAATTATCAGTAATGTTGGAATGGAAGGCGAGTATGTTGGTCCGCTGATTCCTGATCGTGAATACGGATATTTTACAACAATGATTATTAAGAGTGAGATGTAGTTCACTGTAGTTTTGGTTTGAGAGATCTGCTGAAAGCGAAAGGATTTATTTATGGAGTATGATGTTTTGGTCATTGCCGGGACAACAGAATCAAGACAAGTGATTGAAAAGCTGCTTGGGGAGAATCCAAAGGAGAGGATTCTTGCCAGTGTAGCCACAGAGCTTGGAAAAGAGATGCTTCTGGAATACGGAATTGATATTCATGTGGGAAGACTTGACTACGATGGTTTCCTTACACTTTTTAAGGAAAATCCCTGTGGAAAGATTATGGATGCTTCACATCCATTTGCCAGAATTGTTTCGGAGACAGTAAAGAAGGCAGCACAGACAGCCGGCATTTCGTATGAACGATATGAGAGAAGAAATCTTCAGTATAGTTATGAAGGAATTGTTCATGTAAAAGATGTGCAGGAAGCAATTTCGCTTTTAAATGAATTAGAAGGCAATATTTTTCTTACAACGGGAGTAAATACAGCGGCAGCATATATGGCTGGAGTAAGAGATGGTGCAGAGCGTCTTTATATTCGTGTGCTTGATAATATTTCTTCTTTAGAAGGATGTGCGAAAGCCGGATATCAAAAGGATCACGTTTTTGGAAAAATGCCGCCGTTCACTGTTGAGGATAATGTGAAGCTTATCAAAGAAACAAAAGCAGAAGTTCTTGTTTCAAAGGATAGCGGTAAGACCGGTGGAGTTGATATAAAAGTAGAAGCCTGTCGACAGACCGGAATAAAGATGATTCTTATTGATCGTCCCAGGTAATATGGAGGTATATGATATATGGAAAATGTAAAGCGGATGCCGAGGGTATTGCTGGCCGGTGCAAACAGCGGATGCGGTAAGACGAGTATTACCTGTGGTGTTTTGAAGGCCCTTGTGAACAGAGGACTTCATATTCAATCTTATAAATGTGGACCGGATTACATAGATCCTATGTTACATAGCCATATTACCGGAAGAGATTGTCGCAATCTTGATCCTTTTTTCTCTACAGGACAAGATTTGCGTTATCTTGTGGGAAAGGATAGTCAGGATGTGGATTTTTCTGTGGCAGAAGGTGTCATGGGATATTACGACGGGGTTGGTATCAGTTGTGAAAAAAGTACATGGACTGTTTCAAAGGAGACGGGAACTCCGACGATATTAATATTTAATGTAAAAGGAATGTCACACACGATGATTCCACTGATAAAAGGAATGATAGAATACCAGGAAAATCCGGTTGCCGGAGTAATCTTAAATCGATGTAACAAAGGAATGTATCAGTTGATGAAGCCGGAGATTGAAGAAAAACTTGGTATTTCTGTAGTAGGATATTTTCCTCAAAAAGAAGGAATCTACATAGGAAGCAGACATTTGGGTTTGATGACCGCAGCAGAGATTGATAACCTTGATGAGATTTTAAATCTTCTTGGGGAAACGGCAGAAGAATGTATAGATATTGATTTACTTTTGAAAATCGGACAAAGAGCAGAGAAGCTTCCTAAAGTAAAGAAGCCGGAGGTTCCGAAGAAGAAACGGGCAAGAATTGCTGTGGCGTGGGATAAAGCTTTTTGTTTTTATTATAAAGAAAATCTGGAAATTTTAGAGCAGCTTGGGGCAGAACTTTGTTATTTCAGTCCTGTGAACGATGCACAGCTTCCGGAAAATACAGATGGGATATATCTTGGAGGAGGATATCCGGAAACTTATCGAAAAGAGCTGGCAGATAATGTTTCTATGAAGCAATCGATCTGCGAGGCAGTAGAGTCCGGTAAGCCGATGATTGCAGAGTGTGGTGGCTTTATGTATGTTTGTGATCATTTGGTAGAGACAGATGACAGCCTGGAGGAAATGCTCGGACTGATCCATACAGATGTGCGTATGACAAAGCGTCTGTCTATGCAGTTTGGTTATGTGACGATGACTGCACTTTATGACACTGTATTTTTTAAAAAAGACACAAAGATTCGTGCACATGAGTTCCATTATTCAAAGGCAGATAAAAGGGGAGATTCCTGTGAGATTACGAAGTATTCCGGTAAATCCTGGAACGGTCTTTACGTGAAAGATAAAATTATGGCAGGATATCCACATTTTTATTTCCATAATTGCAGAGAAGTTGCCAGACATTTCGTAGATATGGCAGAAGAAGCAGCAAAGAAAAATTAGGCATAAAGGGAGAGACAAGTAATGAAACTGGTTTGTGCGATGCTGATTGGATTTGTACTGGATTTAATTTTGGGAGATCCTCACGGATTGGTTCATCCTGTACAGATTATCGGGTGGTTTATCGATAAATTAAAAAAAGGAATGCAGCATCTGATTTATGGCTGCAGTTATGAGGAAGTTAAGGAAAAAGGAATAGAAAGAAAAGCGGGAATGGAAAAAACAGCCGGATTTTTTCTGATGCTGTTTATTGTAATAGGAACTTATGCTGTTATTTACGGTATTTTGTATGTGGCAGGAATGATTCATCCACTGCTTCGTTTCTGTTTGGAAACATTTTTTATTTATCAGATTCTTGCGACAAAAAGCCTGAAAAAGGAATCTATGAAAGTATATAAAAAGTTAAAAGAAGGGGACCTGATCGGTGCAAGAAAGGAAGTATCCTATCTGGTAGGGCGTGATACAGAGAATCTTGATGAGAGTGAAGTAGCAAAAGCAGATGTAGAGACGATTGCCGAAAATACGGCAGATGGAGTCATTGCTCCGATGCTGTTTATCGCACTTGGAGGAGCACCGCTTGGCTTTGCGTACAAGGCAGTAAATACGCTTGATTCTATGGTCGCCTATAAAAATGAAGAACTGATACATATCGGTTTTTTTTCTGCGAAAATGGATGACATCTGTAATTTTATCCCGGCAAGATTTGCGGCAGTGATGATGATGCTCGCAGCATTTTTCCTGCATTTTGATTTTAAAGGGGCAGTAAGAATTTTTAAGAGGGATCGTTTCGCACATTTAAGTCCGAACAGTGCACAGACAGAAGCAGTGGCAGCAGGGGCATTACAGATTCAGCTTGGAGGAACACATAATTACTTTGGAAAAGCAGTAGTGAAACCGACGATCGGTGATGCTATCCGTCCGGTAGAGTATGAAGATATAAAAAGAACAAATCAGTTGTTGTATATCAGTGCATTTTTATCAATGGCAGTTTGTGCGTTGATTACTTTTTTACTTTATGTGCAGCTATTTAAGATTATGTAATACGTTGTATGACACACAGTTTACAGCAAGAATGCGTAAGTATTCCTGAATACTGCGTAATTTATATGCAAATTCTATGACAATCCAGTATGCGATGGATAACCAATGATTTAGAAAATTGAGGCTAAAGTTATGAAGAAGATTTCACATGGGGGAAACATTTACAAAAAGGCGAAGGAAATGGGAATCCGGGAGGAAGATATTCTGGATTTCTCTGCCAATATCAGTCCACTTGGATTGCCGGAGCATATACGACAGGCAATGATAGAGGCGATTGCCGGAACGATAAATTATCCTGATCCGGATTGTAGTCGTTTAAAAGAAGCAATCAGCAGAGAAGATGCAGTTCCTGAGACAAAGATTGCCTGTGGTAACGGAGGGGCAGATCTTTTGTACCGTCTGGCATTTGGTTTACAGCCAAAGAAAGTATTACTTCCGGCACCGGCATTTGTAGAATATGAGGAAGCACTGTCGGCGGCAGGTGCACAGATAGACTATTATCGGATGGCAGAGGATTTCATTATTAAAGAAGATATTTTAGAGCAGATTACAGAAGATATCGATTTTGTTGTTATTTGCAATCCGAATAATCCGACAGGTATTCTCACAGAAAGAGAATTGATTTTGCGAATTCTTGAGAGGGCAGAAGCAACCAAGACATTTGTGATGGTAGATGAATGTTTCCTGGAAATCTGTAATAACGAAAAAGAATATACGGTGAAGCCTTTTATAGAAAAATATGAAAATCTTATTATTTTAAAATCATTTACAAAGCTGTATGCGATTCCGGGAGTTCGTCTTGGATATATTCTTGCAGGAAGCGAGAAGGTAATTGAGAGAGTAAACCATGCCGGACAGGCATGGTCGGTAAGCCATATCGCACAGTGTGCGGGTGTGGCGGCTCTTTCTGACAGTGTTTATAAAGAAAAGGTTATTAAAACAGTAGCACAAGAGCTGGCTTATATGAAGAAGGAATTTTTTAAGCTGCCGGTTCTTTTGTATGATGGAGCAGCGAATTATCTGTTTTTCCGCACTCCGGAAATTACAGATTTAGATAGACGGTTAGAAGGTCACGGAATAATGATCCGAAATTGCAGTAACTATGTAAATCTTGGAAGCGATTACTGGCGGGTAGCCGTGAAGTCGCATGAAGAGAATAAAAAACTTATAAAAGCATTACGGATGATTTTGAAAGGAGAAGAATAATGGCAAAAGCAATTATGATACAGGGAACGATGTCAAACTCAGGCAAAACCTTTGTTACAGCAGGACTTTGCAGAGTATTTAAACAGGATGGATATAAAGTAGCTCCTTTTAAGTCACAGAATATGGCACTGAATTCTTATATTACAAAAGAAGGATTGGAAATTGGCCGTGCACAGGCAATGCAGGCAGAGGCAGCTATGATAGAACCGACACACTGGATGAATCCGATTTTGTTAAAGCCAACGAGCAGCATGGGTTCTCAGGTTATTGTAAACGGAGAAGTTTATGATAATTTAAGTGCACAGGATTACTATAAAATGAAAGACAATCTTGCACCGGAAGTCATGAAGGCATTTCGTCATCTTTCTGAAGAAAATGATATTATTGTAATTGAAGGTGCCGGTTCTCCAGCAGAAATCAATCTTGCAGAAAATGACATCGTAAATATGGGAATGGCAAAAATGGCAGATGCACCAGTTATCCTTGTGGCAGATATTGACAGAGGAGGCGTGTTTGCTTCTGCTTATGGAACAATCAAGCTTCTCCCTGTGGACGAACAGGATCGTTTTTGTGGAATTGTCATCAATAAATTCAGGGGAGATGTGGATATCTTAAAACCGGGACTGGCTATGTTAGAAGAATTAACAGGCAAACCGGTGCTTGGTGTAGTTCCAATGGAAAAAATCGATGTGGATGATGAGGACAGTCTTTCTGACCGTCTGAATCAGAAAACAATTACAGAAGGAATTGATGTAGCAGTCATCCGCCTTCCACATATATCTAACTTTACCGATTTCAGCGTCTTTGAATTGATTGATGGAGTATCTCTTCGTTATGTTACCGATAAAAAGGAACTTGGAGATCCGGATCTGATTCTTCTTCCGGGAACAAAAAATACGATGGGTGATATGGAATGGCTCATTGAAAGCGGTCTGGAAGGAGCGATTATCCGTGCAGCAAGAACAACGAGAGTTATCGGAATCTGTGGCGGTTTCCAGCTTCTTGGAAAGGAAATGTATGATCCGGATGGAGTAGAGCATGGCGGTACAATGCGTGGACTTGGACTTCTTGATACAAAGACAGTATTTAAAGAAGCAAAAACAAGAACCAGAATTCATGGACATATTGCAGAAGAACATAATATTTACGGACTCAAAGAGCTTTCGGTAGAAGGCTATGAGATTCATATGGGTGTGACAGAGAATCTCGGAGAGGCGATTCCTATGATTACACTCGAAGACGGAAGAACCGATGCATATATGACAAAGAATGGACGTATCTGGGGAAGTTATCTACACGGAATCTTTGATAATGAAGATCTCGTATTTGCCCTCGTACAGGATATTATGAAAGAAAAGGGAATTAATCCGGCTGAAAATCATCTTAGTATAGCGGAATATAAAGAAATACAGTATAATAAGCTCGCAGATTTAATTCGAAACAGTCTGGATATGGATGCAGTTTATAAGGCATTATTTGGAGAAAAAGAAGAAGTACGCTGCGGGGGTAAAAAAGATGACACTTCCGGAAGAGGACTGGTACACATTTATTGTGGAGATGGAAAAGGAAAGACAACAACGAGTGTTGGTTTGACTGTTCGTGCGGCAGGAAGCGGCAAAAAGGTTCTGTTTTATCAGTTCCTGAAAAATAATAGTTCCAGTGAAAGAAGTGTTCTTGAAAAACAGCCGGGAATCACTGTGGTTTCAGGAAAACAATTGCAGAAGTTTACTTTCCGGATGAATGAGGAAGAACTGAACAAGCTTCGCAATTACAATAATGAAATGTTAGATAAGCTTTTTGAGATGGCAAAAGATTACGATATGCTGGTTCTTGATGAGAGCGTGTATTCTATCGACAAAAATCTTTTAGATGAAAATAAACTGATTGAACATCTTGAGAAGAAACCATTTGCATTAGAGGTTGTTCTTAGTGGAAGAAATCCTTCTGAAGCATTAAAAGATCATGCAGATTATGTGTCCGAAATCCGAAAGGTAAAGCATCCATTTGATCAGGGCATAAGTTCTCGTATAGGAATTGAGATGTAGAGATGATATATTTTCCGGTATTTACACAAATTGAAGGAAAGAGATGTCTTATTGCAGGCGGTGGGAAAGTGGCACTAAGAAAGGTGCGTACACTGCTTTTATATGGAGCAGATGTCATCGTAATAGCAAAAAAAGTCTGTGATGAAATAAAGGAACTCCTTCCCGAAAAAAATATTTTTGAAGAGGTTTCTGATTTAAACCTTTCAGAACATTTACAGAAAGATTTTATAAAAAACGCCGAGAGTAGTTTTTTAGAAGAGGAAATTCAAAAGGCATTTCTTGTTGTGGCAGCGACAAGCAGTCGTGAGGAGAATCATCGTGTTGCCAAGCTTTGCCATGCACATCATATTCTTGTAAATGTAGCAGATTCTGAAGAGGAGTCCAGTTTTATTTTTCCGGCCGTTGTACGAAAGGGGAATATCAGTATTGGTATTAACAGTGGGACAGGAAGTCCGGCTGTATCCAAACAGATTCGTCGGCAGATAGAGAAAGCTGTTCCGGATTATTATGCAGATATTGCCATTTTTATGGGGGAACTCCGCCAGTATGTAAAGGCGAATTTTAAGGAAGAGGCAATGCGGAGATATATTTTGAAAACTGCCGCAGCAAGAGCCTTTTCTAAAGAGAGAGTTCTTACTGAAAATGAAATAAAAGAAATAATAAGGCAGGGACAAAATGATTGAATTAGTAGAAGACAGATTAGATATAGATACCTATCTTGAACTTCGTCAGTCAGTTAATTTTAGAAAGCTGACACGAGATCAGGCAAAAAAGGGACTTAGTAATAGTTTGTATACATTGGTTGCATTTAAAGACGGGAAGGCAGTCGGTATGGGACGAATCGTAGGAGATGGAGCTATCATCTGCTATGTGCAGGATCTGATCATCCGGCCGGAAGTGCAGGGGGAAGGCATTGGCGGTCTTATTTTAGAAACCTTAAAAAAGTTTGTCATTCAGGAAGGTTATGAAGGGACAACCATGATGTTTGACCTTATGTGTGCAAAAGGAAGAGAAGAGTTTTATAAAAAGCATGGCTTTATTGCCAGACCGACAAAAGATTTGGGACCCGGAATGATTCAGTTTATTCAGATTGGTTCCGATGAGCAGTAAAGTTGCTTTTCACATCCAATGTGGTAAAATATAAACGTTAGAGTTGTAATTTTTATAGTTATAATTGATATCAGAGTTAGGAGAGTTGTATTATGATTAGAAGAAGACGTCTTCGTGCATCAGAGAATTTACGTGCATTAGTTCGTGAAACATCAGTGAGTGCATCCGATTTAATTTATCCGGTATTTGTTATCGAAGGAGAGGATATTAAAAATCCAATTGATTCTATGCCGGGAATCTATCAGTATTCCATCGACCGTCTGGATGAGGAATTAGACCGCATCCGTGAGGCCGGGGTAAAGGGAGTTCTCTTATTTGGAATTCCAGCACATAAAGATGAGTGCGGAACAGAAGCATATAATGAACATGGAATCATTCAGGAAGCAATTCGTTACATTAAAAAGGTATTCCCTGAACTGGTCGTTATCGCAGACATCTGCCTTTGCGAATATACTTCTCACGGACATTGTGGAGTGATTAAAGACGGCATTATCCTGAATGATGAGACACTGCCACTTCTTGCTAAAACTGCAGTGACCTGTGCACAGGCAGGTGCAGATATGGTAGCTCCGTCTAACATGATGGACGGCCACGTTGCAGCAATCCGTGAAGCATTAGATGAGGCAGGATATGAGATGACACCGATTATGGCTTACAGTGCCAAGATGGCTTCCGGATACTACGGACCATTCCGTGATGCAGCCCATTCTGCACCGGGATTTGGTGACAGAAAGACCTATCAGATGGACTACCATAATCCAAGAGAAGCAATGCGTGATATTCAGGACGATATTGACGAAGGTGCTGACATCATCATTATTAAACCGGCACTTGCATTCCTTGATATTTTAAAAACAGCATCCTGGGAAACAGATATGCCACTTTGTGCTTACAACGTAAGTGGAGAATATTCTATGGTAAAAGCTGCGGCAGCAAACGGCTGGATCGACGAAAAGAAAATCGTTATGGAAAACATGATCGGCATGAAGAGAGCCGGGGCACAGATGATAATTACATATCATGCCCTCGATGTAGCCAACTGGTTAAAAGAAGAATAAGAACGGACGAAAAATAAAAAAGTATATGGCAGCATCTGTGCCATATACTTTTTTATTTATGCCGTTCGTCCAATTGTAATGAATTAATAGAAAAAGGAAGATATGTTTTCAACGACCAACAAGTTGAAAACATTCTTCCTTTTCCTGTTATGCAAAGTATAGTGATTAATCCTATTCAGAATACATGAAATGAATTAATCTGACTATATTATAATACATTTTTAGAAAAAAAGCGATAGAAAAATTAAAAAAAAGAAAGTTTTTTGGTTTTTTCTTTAAGCGGAATCATATTGAAAAAAAACATCAATAAGGCTATACTATGACTGATTACCGATTGTATATGGAAGCTGTATCAGGATATATAAAAGGTAGTTAATATAAATATACTACAGGAGGAAGAAAGATGACTTTAGCACAATTGCCTGTGGGAAAAGAAGGAGTTATTGAAACAGTAGGCGGAGAAGGAGATCTTCGTTGCCGATTTTTAGATATGGGCCTTATTCCGGGGACAAAAGTAAAGGTGCTTAAGATGGCACCGATGGGCGATCCAATACAGATTCATCTTCGGGGATATGATATTACGATCCGAAAAGAGGATGGAGAGAAGATCGTATTGAAGGAGGGATCTGTGCAGTGATTTTTGCTTTAGTAGGTAACCAGAATTGTGGAAAAACAACTTTGTTTAACCAAATGACAGGTTCTAATCAGCATGTTGGTAATTTTCCGGGCGTAACAGTAGATCAGAAGATGGGGAAGTTTTCCATAGGTTCGGCGGAGGGTTCTGTTGTGGATCTTCCGGGAATTTATTCTCTAAGACCATATACGAATGAAGAAATTGTTACAAGAGATTTTATCTTAAAGGAAAAACCGGATGGTATTATTAATATTGTAGATGCAACAAATATTGAAAGAAATTTATATCTGACCCTGCAGCTTATTGAGATGCGTATTCCGATGGTACTGGCTTTGAATATGATGGATGAGGTAAGGAATAACGGAGGCTCGATCAATGTAAAAGAAATGAGTCGTTTGCTCGGTATTCCGATTATTCCAATCAGTGCGATTCGTAATGAGGGCGTAGAGGATTTGATACATACAGCCTGTCAGGTTGCGGAGGATAAACAATATCCTAAAGTGTATGATTTTTGTACACCGGGTCCGGTACATCGTTGTATACATGGCTTGTATCATCAGTTGGAGGATCATGCAAGCCGGATCGGGATGAATGGACGTTTTGCTGCGGTGAAAGTAATCGAAGGAGATCAGGATATTATCGGGCGGTTAAAGCTTTCTGAAAATGAGCTTGAAATGATGGAACATAGCATTATTGAGATGGAGACAGACAGGGGACTTGACCGTAATGCAGCAATAGCGGATATGCGTTATAGCTTTATCGAGAATCTATGTGAGAGATCCGTAGTAAAGTGTCAGGTCAGCAAAGAATATGAACGAAGTGTACGGATCGATAATATTGTTACAAATCGATATTTGGCACTCCCGGTATTTGCAGGAATTATGCTGTTTATTTTCTGGATGACATTTGGTCCATTTGGTTCATTTTTATGTGATGCATTAGGGGCAGGAATTGACTGGATCGCAAACGGGACAAATACACTGCTTACTAATTATGGAATTAATCCGGTTGTAAAAAGTTTGGTTATTGATGGAATTTTTACCGGAGTAGGAAGTGTGCTTAGTTTTCTTCCGGTTATTTTAATTTTGTTTTTCTTTTTGTCTATATTAGAAGATACAGGATATATGGCAAGGATTGCTTTTGTTATGGACACGTTTTTGCGTAAAATTGGTCTGTCCGGCAGAAGCTTTGTCCCGATGCTGCTTGGATTTGGCTGTTCAGTACCCGCAGTGATGGCAAGTAGGACGCTTTCTTCGGAAAGAGACAGAAATCTTACGATTATGCTCATCCCATTTATAAGCTGTTCTGCCAAGATACCGATTTATACGGTATTTACGGCTGCTTTTTTCCCACATAGGGGTGTGATCGTAATGTCCTGTCTTTATTTTGGAGGCATTGCAGTTGGAATATTAATGGCATTAATTTTCAAAAAGGTTCTTTTTACAGGGAAACCTATGCCATTTGTTATGGAGCTTCCGAATTATCGTTTTCCATCTTTTAAAAGTGTGTTACTTTTAATGTGGGAAAAGGCAAGAGATTTTTTGGAAAAAGCGTTTACTATTATTTTCCTTGCATCAATGATCATCTGGTTTTTACAGACTTTTGACAGCAGATTAAATGTCGTGACGGATAGTGCAAATAGTTTACTCGCAATGCTTGGCCATTTGATCGCACCGGTTTTTAAGCCGCTTGGTTTTAACGACTGGAGAATATCCACAGCACTTGTAACAGGAATTACAGCTAAAGAAGCGGTAGTTTCTACACTTAGTGTTTTACTTGGAACAAATGCGGCCCATGTAGCTGCGTCACTTGGCACATTATTTACTGTTCGCTCTGCAATAAGCTTTCTTGTATTTACATTGTTGTATACACCTTGTGTTGCAGCGATAGCGGCAATTAAGAGAGAAATGGATTCAACCTTAAAAACGATAGGGATTATTATATTACAGTGTACCGTAGCATGGCTGGCGGCATGGCTGGTATACCTCGCCTTTGGCGTATTGCATTAAAAGTAAATTAAGAAACTTTTAGTTTACTTCTTATTATGGATAAGATAGAATAAGAATAGATACACAGATGGAAATTTTCTACTGTGAAGAAAGGTGGTGGAAGTATGACAGTAATGTATTGGCTGGGAGCGGCGGCAGTATTGGTAGTAATTGAGATTATGACGATGGGACTTACTACAATATGGTTTGCCGGTGGTGCTCTGGTAGGTGCAGTAATGGCTGCTTTTTCTCTGCCGTTATGGAGTCAGATTATCGCATTCGCTTTTGTATCGGTGATTCTTTTGATTCTGACAAGACCGTGGGCATTGAAGTATGTTAATGGCAGAACGATTAAGACGAATGCGGACAGTCTGATCGGCCAGACAGGACTTGTGACACAGGATATTGATAACCTGAATGCGAAGGGGCAGGTGAAGGTCAGAGGCCAGATCTGGACAGCGAGAAGTATTTCCGATGATGTACAGCTTCATGAGGGACAGAAGGTTCGCATAGAATCTATTTCCGGAGTGAAGGTGATTGTGAAGCCGATGTAAGGTAAACTGTAACAAGAAGGAGGAGTGAATATATGGGTATATTTGGAACGATTTTTATGATTATCATCATACTGTTAGTTGTGTATATCGTGACATCCTGTGTGAGAATCGTACCGCAGGCACAGGCATATGTTATTGAGAGACTTGGTGCATATAATGGGACATGGTCTGTTGGTATGCATTTTAAAGTGCCGTTTATTGACCGTGTTGCAAAGAAGGTTTTACTGAAGGAACAGGTTGTTGATTTTGCACCGCAGCCGGTTATTACGAAGGATAATGTAACGATGCGTATTGATACGGTTGTATACTATCAGATCACTGATCCGAAGCTGTATGCTTACGGCGTAGATAATCCGATTATGGCGATCGAGAATCTGACAGCAACAACATTGCGTAATATTATCGGTGATCTGGAGCTTGACTCCACACTGACATCACGAGAGACGATCAATACAAAGATGCGTGCTACGTTAGACGAAGCAACCGATCCGTGGGGAATCAAGGTAAACCGTGTGGAGCTTAAGAATATTATTCCACCGACAGAGATTCAGAATGCTATGGAGAAGCAGATGAAAGCAGAGCGTGAGCGTCGAGAAGCGATCCTTCGTGCAGAAGGTGAGAAGAAGTCCTCCATTCTTCGTGCAGAGGGTCACAAAGAATCTACGATTCTTGAAGCGGAAGCAGAAAAAGAAGCAGCTATTCTTAATGCGGAAGCGAAGAAGGAGGCAATGATCCGTGAAGCAGAAGGTCAGGCTGAAGCGATTCTTAAAGTGCAGACGGCTACTGCAGACGGTATTAGAGCGATCAGGGAGGCCGGAGCCGATGAAGCAGTTATCAAGCTTAAATCATTAGAGGCATTTGAGAAGGCTGCGGACGGAAAGGCAACAAAGATTATTATTCCTTCCGAGATTCAGAATCTTGCCGGACTTGTTACTTCTGTTAAAGAGGTAGTAACACAGCCGGAAGAAGCAGATACCGCTGAAAAGTAAGGCACAGGCCGGATGATAAAAAGTACTACCAGGAAATCTCATCAATAATTTTGATGAGATTTTCTTATTTTCAGAATCTGCTTACAATTTTGTAGCTCAAAGAAAGGAGTCATTACTTAAAGTTTTTACTTAAAGTTTTATTAATCACAGGGGACTTGGCTCCTGCAGATGTATTCAGGTATATGGACAGCGGCATAGCTGCCATTAGGAAAATTACAGATTAGAGTGTGTTTGAAAAGTTATGAAAACAATAGTGAAGAAGTTATTGGATCACTACTGGTTAGTGTATCCTGTATTAGTTTTAAAGATGTTTATATATTACTGGCAGACAAAGCGGCTGGATATGTTGAGTATTTATGATGTGCCGCTATTAAGTCTGTTGTTCTTATTTTGCATATTTGAGGTATTTTCTTTTAAAGAAAGCAAACCCAGAAGATATGGATTTTATATTGTATACACATTGATTACGTTAATTATGCTGGCAGATGCCGCATATAGTAGTTACTTTGGAAAATATGTGTCAGTTAACCAGCTTTACCAGATTGCAAGTCTTGGACAGATTGCAGGAGATGGTAATGTGATCGGGGCAAGTGTGAGTCCGTGGTGTCTTATGACAATAATTGACTATCCATTTGTTTTGTATTGGTATCGACTTCGGAATAAAGGGAAGAAAGGAATGCTTGATGAACTGGCAGAGCGTTGGCCTTTGAAGGTTCGTTTCGGGAGCCTGTGGAAAGAAAAAGGGTTTACAGTTTCTCTGGTTAAGAGTGCATTTCATATCATTATTTACATTGTAGCAATCTGTGCATGGTATTATTATGGATTGAATCCACAGAATCTTCGTTCTGTGCAGCAGGTGAATCATATTGAATTTTTTACTTACCATACGAATGATGTAGTAGTAAATGTAGTAGGAAAGTTAAAAAGAAGTTCCGTTGATGAGAAGGCAATTCAAAAAAAGATGAAGGAGCTTGTGCCGGAATCATCCGGAACTGCTTATAAGGGTGTGGCAAGGGGAAAGAATCTGATTTTGATCCAGACAGAGTCTTTTAATAATTTTGTAATCGGAGCAACATATAATGGTCAGGAGCTGACGCCGAATCTAAATAAATTATTGAAAAAAGATACGATTTATTTTAATCATTTTTATTCAACAACAGGAGTAGGAAACACTGCCGATGCAGAATTTTCTACATTAAATAGTCTTTATCCAAATGATATAAGAGAATGTTATCGTATGTATGTAGATAACACATATAATGGTCTGCCGTGGATGTTCCGTGAGAAGGGATATAGTGCCCTGGCATTTCATGGTTATGTGAAGACATTCTGGAACCGGAGTGAGGCATATAAGAATCAGGGATTTCAGCATTATTATTCAGAAGAAGAGCTAGAGAAAACGCAGATTTCCGGATTTGGTATTACAGATAAGGAAATGTTTCGTCAGGCGGTTGATATTTTAAAAACAAAGAAACAGCCATTTTTCAGTTTCATGATTACGCTCACGAATCATATTCCATACGAATTAGATCCGTCTCTGGCAAGTCTTAAATTAAAAAGCAGCGATGTGGGAAGTACGTTTGGGAATTATCTGCAAACGATTCGATATACAGATGAGGCATTTGGGAAGCTCATCGAATATCTTAAAGAAAATGATATGTATGATAATACCGTTATTGTCATTTATGGAGATCATCAGGGAATGAATAAGGAAACACCTTCTGTCCTTTGGAAGATGACAGAGTTTCTCGGAAAAGAATACGATTACGATGAGATGCTCAACGTACCATTTATTATCCATGTTCCCGGTTTAAATGAAAGCAAGGTAGTAGATACGGTTGGCGGCGAAGTAGATATTATGCCGACAATTGCCAATCTTATGGACTTAGATACGAAGCAGCCTTATGTATTCGGTCATGATCTGCTCAATGCAGACGAAGGATTTATAGCACAGATTTCCTATGTGGGAGAGGGATCATTTATCACAAGTGATGATAATATGCTTTTCACAATAGGAAAAGACGGGACAGTAGAAAGTGGCCGGCTGATGTCATTATTAGATGGCAGTCGCAAGAACTTAAATAAAAAGCTCTGCCAGAAATATTCAGATCGTGCACAAAGCCTGATAGATACCTGTAAGGAAGTGTTAGATAATAACCTTATAGCAAATTATATCAATCATTAAGTTATATTTATTGACATTATTCTTGACATGTAGTATAAAATTTGTTAATACTTTTACTATGTAATCGATAATTATAAGCAGCAATTGATTTGACCTGGAGGAATAAAGATGGATTTAAAGGGACGCAGTTTTTTAACTTTACTGGATTTTAATAAAGATGAGATTCGTTATATGCTGGATCTGGCACATGAGCTTAAGGCAAAGAAGAAGAAGGGAATTCTGGGTGAAGAATTGAAAGGGAAGAATATTGTTCTTGTCTTTGATAAATCTTCTACAAGAACACGCTGTTCTTTTGAGGTTGCAGCGATGGATGAGGGTGCACATGTAACTTATCTGACCAATTCTCATATGAATAAAAAGGAGTCTATTGAAGATACTGCAAAGGTTTTTGGAAGAATGTATGATGCGATTGAGTATCGTGGATTTGGACAGGATATCGTGGAAGACTTACAGAAGTATTCCGGTGTTCCTGTATGGAATGGTCTTACAGATGTAGATCATCCTACACAGGTTTTAGCAGACTTTATGACAATGGAAGAACATATTGATAAGAAGTTAGATGAGATGAAGCTTACATTTGTCGGTGATCTGTCTGATAATGTAATGTATGCACTGATGTATGGAAGTGCGATCATGGGTGTTGATTTTAAGGCGATAGGTCCAAAAGAAACAGTATGTGATCCGAAGGTACTTGAGGTATCACAGGAGCTTGCTAAGAAGAGCGGTGCAACGATTACAATTTCTCATGATCCGGAAGATGTAGAAGGGTCTGATGTCATCTACACAGATATCTGGGTAAGTATGGGAGAGTCCGAAGATTTATATCCGGTACGAGTGAATGCATTATCTCCGTATAAGATTACTACTAAGATGATGAAGGATACAGGTAATGCCAAGTGTTTATTTATGCACTGTCTTCCAGCTTATCATGACTTTGAAACAAGTGTTGCAAGAGATATGAGAGATCGACTTGGATTGGATATCAGAGAAGTGGAGGATGAGGTATTCCGTTCAGAGAATTCTGTTGTATTTGATGAGGCAGAGAACAGAATGCATACGATCAAGGCTGTAATGGTGGCAACTCTCGGAAGATAGTTTATCTGGAAAGACGGTTTAATAATGAAAGAGAAGATTTTGGAATTTCTGAAACAGCAGGATGGCTTTATTTCCGGTCAGCGTATCTGTGATGAGCTAGGCGTTTCAAGGACTGCTGTGTGGAAGTATATGAACAGTCTGAAAAAAGAAGGATATGAGATTGAGTCGGTGACCCGAAAGGGTTATCGACTTTTGCAAAGTCCGGATCTGCTGACAAAGGAAGCAGTGCTATCTTGTATGAAGGAAGTTCGGATACCGGGAGAGTTCTGTTGTTTTGAAAGTATTGATTCCACGAATGAAGAAGCCAAACGTCGTGGAGAGGCGGGAGCACCCGATGGAAGCGTTTATGTAGCAGATAATCAGACCAGTGGAAAGGGACGCAGAGGAAGAACCTGGATCTCACCGGCAGGGGAAGATATTTTTTTCACTATATTGCTGCGGCCGGAATTACCTTTAAGCAGCGTATCAATGATTACTTTAGTGGCAGCATCGGCAGTTTCAGAAGCGATTGATAAGGTTACCGGACTAGATAGCAAGATTAAATGGCCTAATGATATCGTTCTTAATCGGAAAAAGGTGTGCGGTATTCTTACGGAAATGAATATGGAGATCGACAGTGTTGCCTACGTTGTAGTTGGTATCGGAATCAATGTAAACCGGATGGAATTTAGAGAGGATATTGCGGATATGGCAACTTCTCTTAAAAAGGAAAGCGGTCATACTGTAGAGCGGGCGGCTCTGCTTTCAGAAATTTTGTCTGCTTTTTTCAGAGATTATAAACTATTTTTAGAAGAACAGAATCTGTCATCATTTTTAGAGTATTATAATCAGAAGCTTATAAATGCAGGAAGAGAAGTAAGGCTTATAAAAAAAGGTGAGGAAGTAATTCGCACAGCCATTGGAATTAATGACAGGGGCGAGTTGATTGTTCGTGATGATGAAGGGAATACAGAGCATATTTTTTCCGGAGAGGTATCTGTTCGAGGTATTTATGGGTATGTATAGGAGAACGTTAGTATGTTTGATGATAAAGTGATTTTGTGTGGTTCCAGCAGTTATGAAAAGATTTTTTACTTTAATCCGGAGTTTGATTCCCTTCCAAAGCAGATAAAAGAGGAACTTCAGATTATGTGTGTTCTTTTTACAGAAGATGTGGGAGGAATTCTCAGATTGGAGTTTGATGAGAAGGGAAATCTTAATCTTACGGTGGAATCAAAGGACGATGATTTCTTCTTTGACGAGATAGGAAGCGTTCTTAAGATAAAACAGATTCGTGCAGAAAAAAGAGAACTTCTCGAAAATATGGAAACATATTTCAGGGTATTTTTCTTACAGGAGGGACAAGATGTTACTGGCAATTGATATTGGAAATACAGATTTTACGATAGGAATCTTTCAGGGAAAAAAGCTGTGTGATACTTTTCGAATGAGAACAAAAATTAACCGCACATCCGATGAATATGGAGTATTTATTTTAAATACTCTTCAGTATAAGGGGTACAATATAAAAGATGTAGAAGATGTAATTATTTCATCGGTTGTTCCGGCAGTCATGCATTCTTTTAATAGTGCGATTATTAAATATTTCGGTCTGAAACCGATTATTGTAGGCCCTGGAATTCGTACGGGAATTCGTATCGCAACGACAAATCCAAAGGAAACAGGAGCAGACCGAATCGTAGACGCTGTGGCAGGTTATGAGCTTTATGGCGGACCGGTTATTGTTGTCGACTTTGGGACAGCTACAACTTATGATCTTATTACAGAGGATGGAAGATTTGTCGGTGGAGTTACCTCTCCGGGAATCCGCACTTCTGCGAATGCTCTCTGGCAGCAGGCAGCTAAGCTTCCTGAAATTGAGATCAGAAAGCCAAAGAATATCCTTGCTAAAGACACGGTAACAAGTATGCAGGCCGGTCTTGTTTATGGTTACATTGGACAGACAGAATATATTATCCGCAAAATGAAAGAAGAAAGCGGTTTAGGAAAAATTAATGTAGTAGCTACAGGTGGTCTTGGTAAAATGATCGCACAGGAAACAAGCTTTATCAATTATTATGATGCCAACCTTACATTAAAAGGACTGCAGATTATTTATGATAAGCAGAAGCAGGACTAGATGATGACGCTTAAAGAAATATACGGAACAGATTTCCCGGTGATTCTTGCACCGATGGCAGGAATCACAGATCTTCCTTTTCGCCTTTTGTGTAAGGAGCAGGGGGCAGATGTTATGGTAACGGAAATGATCAGTGCGAAAGCACTTTTCTATGGCAATAAAAATACGCTGCCGCTTATGCAGACAAAAGAAGAAGAGAAACCAATCGGAGTACAGATATTTGGTTCAGAACCGGAATTAATGGGAGCGATGGCTCATAAAATCGAGGATAAAGGTTTTTCTTATATTGATATTAATATGGGATGTCCTGTTCCAAAGATTGTAAATAACAAAGAAGGTTCTGCATTAATGCTTAATCCGGAACTTGCCGGAAAGATTGTAAAGGAAGTTTCTAAGGCGGTAAGCTTGCCGGTTACAGTGAAGTTTAGAAAAGGTTTTGATGATGATCATATCAATGCACCACAATTTGCTCAGATTATGGAAGAAAATGGTGCAGCGGCCGTTGCAGTTCATGGAAGGACAAGAGTGCAGTATTATACGGGAGAGGCAGACTGGGATATAATCAGAGAAGTTAAAAAGGCCGTGTCTATCCCGGTAATTGGTAATGGTGATATTTTTACCGGAGAAGATGCTTTAAAAATGAGAGAGTATACAGGTTGTGATGGGATTATGGTTGCCAGAGGAGCGAAGGGAAATCCATGGATTTTCCGTGAGATAAAAGCGGCTCTTGCAGGACATAAGATTCCGGAACGTCCTACGGAGGAAGAAGTGGTTTCCATGCTCCTTCGCCATGCACAGTTAAGTGTGAAATATAAAGGAGAAAAAATGGGAATCCGGGAGATGCGCAAGCATACTGCCTGGTATACTACAGGAATGCATGGATCTTCAACTCTTCGAAATAAAGTGAACCAGGTAGAAACATTAGAAGCACTTAGAGAGCTGTTGATGCGTTGACAAGGGAATTTTTTTAGACTATAATGATATTTTAAGTGAAGCAGAAAAGAAAGGTGTAGATTATGGTGGAAGCAAAAAAACATATCCTGACAAGTCAGGGAATGCAGGCTTTAGAAGATGAACTGCAGGATTTAAAAGTAGTTAAAAGAAAAGAAATTGCACAGAAGATAAAAGAAGCCAGAGAACAGGGTGACTTATCTGAGAATGCGGAATATGATGCAGCAAAAGATGAGCAGCGTTCTATGGAAGCAAGAATCGAAGAGCTTGAGAAGATTATCAAGAATGCAGAAGTGATTGATGAATCTGCGTATGACAAAGATACCGTAAGTATCGGAAGTACAGTTAAGTTCTATGATGAAGAGTTTGACGAGGAATTAGAATACCGTATTGTTGGTTCTACAGAGTCCGATATTCTTAAAGGACTTATTTCTAATGAATCTCCATTAGGAAAAGCTTTGATCGGTTCTAAGGTTGGTGAGACAGTTCAGGTAGAGAGTCCGGATGGATTCTCCGGATATAAGATTCTTGGTATCTCAAGAGAATAATTTTGTTGATTTGAAAAAATAGAAAAAGAAAGAACAATCTATGTAAGATGTGATCTGGCAACAGACAGGATATACAGATGAATAGTTTCTGTATAGTGACAACAGACCATCTTAGACAGATTGTTCTTTCTTTTTTTCTTTTTTTTATCAAATCAAAATTTACATGATTTATCGTTGTAATTGGAAGAAAGTTCATGTTATACTAAAAAAGATTTAGAATATTTTATTTAGAAATTGAGGAGCAGTTATGATTGATCCTAAAAAAGTCAGATTGATGACAAAGCTGGCAATTTATGAAGAAGGTCCGGGCAGGAACGATTTAAAAATTAATTGTTACAGCAAGAGATCTTATGTAAACTTTAAACAATTAGAGAGTATCATTGCAGTGACATTTGCTTATATACTGGGGATACTGCTTTACTGTTTTGGAATTTATACAGATATTATTTCAAGAGGACTGAATTTTCCGTATCAGAAGTATATACTTCATGCAGCAATTCTTTATATTCTTATTATAATCATTGATTTTATATGTACCAGAAGATATTACAGCCGGGTTTATGAGAAGATGAAGAAGGATATAAAACAGTATAATCATAATTTGTATTGTTTACAGAAATATATTCAAAAACAAGAAAAAGAGGCATAAAGTTTATGATGGCAAAGTTAGTCTATTTAAAAGAGTCAATAATTATTTTGTATAAGAAACATATAGAAGTGGTTCTTCCGATATTGAAGTTACTGTTTGCTTTTTTTACATTATGTATGTTTCAGAGAATGTTTCATTATAATGGAGCGGTAAATAAACCATTTATATTTTTGGGGATTTCTGTTGTTCAGGCATTTCTTCCAATATCATTTTTATATTACGCTGCATCTATATTAATCCTGATAAATCTGTGGAGGGTATCTATGGATATTTTTTTGGGATTTATTATTTTCTTTGCGATATGTTCCCTTACATTTATACGAGTAGACAGAAAGCATGCAGTGATTATTTTAGTAACGGCAATATTGTTTTACTTAAAGCTGGAATACATCCTCCCGGTTTTACTCGGATTAACAGTAGGATTTGGAGCGATTCTGCCAGCCTGTGCGGGAATTATTTTGTATTTTCTGGCGATATATATGACAGATGTAAGTACTTTAATTACGACTTCGTCTAGTTCTAGCTTTGGAATGGGCTTACAGAGAATAGTTAATCTTATATTGATCGATAAAAAGCTGTTGGTTTTTCTGGTAACATTTAGTGTGATTATTTTTATTACAACATTATTGTGCAGGCTTTTTTATGAAAGAGCATGGGCATTTGCTATTTTTGCAGGCAATATAGCGATGGTATTACTTCTGTTGTTTGGCAGATTGATCTTTGAATTAGATTATACGATATGGCGATTGTTTTTGGAAATGATAATGGGAATAGGATGTTGCTATATTTATCGCTTTTTCAGAGGAATCGGAGATGTATCAAGAATAGAGAAGGCATCTTTTGAAGATGATGAGTATTTCTATTATGTTAAGGCGGTTCCTAAGATTAAAGTAACACAGAAGGACAGAAATGTAACGAACATTAAGCCCGATGAATCTGAGGAAAATATAGACGATGTCTTATTTGATAATATAACAGAAGAAGCTGACCTGTTTGGTACAAATGGGGAGGGCGTAAAGAAAAATTGAAGGGGCTGGATAACAGATTATGCAGTTAATGAGTATAGGACAATTTCACAAAGTAATAGAAAAATATTTGTACTGGTTATCATTACCGTCTATTGGTTTCACAGATATTCTGGAAATTATTATTATCAGTGTGATTGTATACCAGATGTTGAAGTGGGTGCAGCTTACAAGAGCGTGGACATTATTTAAAGGAATCATCATGCTTTTGTTGTTTGCTCTTTTTGCGGCGATTTTTCAGTTGAATACGATATCGTGGCTGTTATCTAATTCATTAGGAGTGGGAATTACGGCAGCGATCATCATCTTTCAGCCGGAACTTAGAAGAGCGTTGGAGCAGTTGGGACGTAAAAAGATTTTCAGTAATTTGTTTTCATTTTCGGCGGGAGAATATGAAGGACAGCAGTCGGCACTTACAGAAAAAACAATTAATGAGATTGTGCGGGCTTCCTATGAGATGGGAGCGGTAAAGACAGGTGCACTTATGGTCATTGAGCAGAATGTTGCACTTGGTGAATATGTACGAACCGGAATTTCTATTGACGGAATCGTCAGCAGTCAGCTTCTTATTAATATCTTTGAGCATAATACACCTCTACATGATGGTGCAGTTATTATAAGGGGTAACCGTATTGTTTCTGCAACCTGTTACCTCCCTCTTACTGACAGTATGGATATTGGAAAGGAACTGGGGACGAGACACAGAGCAGCGGTAGGAATCAGTGAAGTGTCTGATAGCATGACGATTATTGTTTCTGAGGAGACAGGGGCAGTTTCCCTTGCGAAGGATGGCAGATTGTATAAGCATTTACAGAAGGATGAGCTTTTAAAGAAGTTAAAAGAACTGAAGGTTGAAGATGCGAACAATACAGATGTATTAAAAAAATGGAAGGACTTGTTGCGAAATGAAAAGTCAGAAAAATAATATGTGGATGAAGATCCTTTCCGTTGTCATAGCAATTCTTATATGGCTTTTTGTAGCGAATACGAATGATCCCGTAATTACAAAGAGGTTTTACAGTATTCCGGTAAAGGTTACAAACGAGGATGCATTGACGAAGCGGGGATATGCTTACGAGATTCTTGACGGAGAAGAAGTAAATATTACAGTAAAAGGAAAGAGCAGTATTGTACGCTCAATGAATATTTCTGATTTTCAGGCAGTTGCAGATTTTTCCAAGCTTTCTAAGGTGGATGCAGTTCCGATTGATGTTACTTCAAAGAAATACTCTGATCAGCTTGATATTACACTTGGAACAACGAATACGATGAAGATTAAAAAAGACGAAGTAGTGACGATCAGTGTTCCGGTTAATGTTACAGTAAAAGGAGATCCTGAGGAGGGATATGCGGTAGGAAGAACGACGAGTACCCCGAATCTGATAAAGGTCAGTGGACCGGAAAATCTGCTTTCTTCCGCAAAGGAGATTCGTACATCAGTCAGTGTAGATGGTATTTCTCATGATGTTACAACGACAGATAAACCGGTTTTATATGATGAAGAAGGGAAGAAGATTATAAGCAATCAGATAGAGTTTGATACTTCATCTATAAGTATTTATGTAGAACTATGGAAAACGAAAACAGTCGATGTAAAGCTTAGCTATACCGGAGAACCTGCTGAAAACTATCATTTAGTTTCCTTTGATTATGAACCGAAACAGATTACAGTCGCAGCTCCGGATGATATATTAAAGGAGTTGGATTCGATTACCTTAGACAGTATTTCTATTGACGGACTGCAGGAAGATTACGAAAAAGATATTGATCTGACACAGACATTATTGCCAGAGAATGTAATTCTTGCGAATGATGACAGCAGTGATGTGAAAGCAAAGGCGACAATAGAAAAAATAACTTCCCATAAGCTTACTTTTACGAAAAGTGATATTAATGTGACCAATAACAGTAATGGCTATAAAGTAAGTTTTGACAAAGATAATGAATATTCTATTCTTGTAGATGGAGCAGCCTCTGTTGTAAAAGGACTGAAGATAAAGGATTTTACTCCGTGGATCGATGTAAATGGTCTTGAGCCAGGAGAGCACGAGGTTTCTCTTCATGTCAGGGATGTAGAGGGGGTTAGTGTAGGAGCTACAACAAAGCTTAAGATTACTTTAAAAGAAAATAAATAGTGGATTTTAATGAATTGAGGAAATGATTATATGAGACAGAAAACAGAAACTATGCTTTGTGTTGCCTTCATGGAACTATTGAAAAAATACCCCTTTTCAAAAATCACGATACAAAAGCTTGCCGGTCAATGCGGAGTAAACCGGCAAACTTTTTATTATCATTTTGACAATATCTATGATCTTATGTCAAAAGCATTTGAATATGAGTTGGTGCATGAAAGTCGAATTTATGAGGCGGTAACCTGGGAATATGTTATGAGTAGTTTCTTACAGTGGATGAAGGATAACCGGGTTATTATAAGAAATATTCTCACAAATGCAGAGTTACCTTATTTAAAAAGAGCAATCTATCCGTTAGTTGCCAGAAGTATATCCTGTGGATATATGTCAAAGCAAGATACGAAGGTACTCGAAAGACAACAGGATGATTTTTGTATTAACTTTCTTACGATGGGAATTACACAGTATATATTAGAATGGGTGGAAAGAGATTTTCGAGAATCCATAGAAGATATCGTTGAACATTTATCGTGGCTTTTACAAAAAGTGTATGCCTGAGAGCTTTACACCACAGTGAGAAAGAAAAATACAATAGAGTATAGAAGGGATTGGTAGGAAATGATTTCCAGCACATCAAATGTAAAAGTTAAAAATCTTATAAACTTAAAGAAGAATGCCAGAGCCAGAAAAAAAGAAAATTGCTTTCTGGTAGAAGGTCCTCGTATGTTTTTTGAAATTCCGAAAAACAGGGTAAAGGAATGTTATCTTACTGAAGAATTTGCCAATAGACATGTAAAAGAACTGGAAGACTGGAAATATGAACTTATCAGTGAAAATGTATGTAGACATATTTCTGATACAAAAACCCCACAGGGAGTTATCGCAGTAGTAAAAAGAGAAGAACCGTCTATCAAGGAGCTTTTAAACAAAGAGAAGAATCCGTGCTTCTTTCTTTTGGAGAATCTTCAGGATCCGGGCAATCTTGGAACAATTATAAGAACAGCGGAAGGTGCAGGTGTGACGGGCATTATCATGAACAAAGAGACGGTAGATATATATAATCCGAAGGTAATACGTTCTACGATGGGTGCAGTATTTCGGGTTCCGTTTGTTATTGTAGACAGTCTTACAGAAGTAATTACTCTGTTAAAAGAGAAAGACATTTCTGTATATGCCGGGCATTTAAAAGGAGATGTATTTTACAAGCAGGATTACCGGAGTGGAAGTGCATTTCTCATTGGAAATGAAGGGAATGGCCTTACAGACGAAATAACTGCACTGGCAGATTGCAAAATAAAGATTCCGATGAAAGGAAAGGTGGAATCTTTAAACGCAGCGGTATCCGCAACGATTCTTATGTATGAAACAATGAGACAGAGAGAGTTTGTGTAAGTTAGAGAAGAAGGCGTCACATACAAAATGTAGTATAGCTGTGCAAAAATAATTTGCTAAAATAGACAAAACAACCATTAAAAATAATTTGTTAAAAAAATAATTATCCAATATGCTTCAAAAAAAAAGAAAAAAATTGTGCATTATCATGCAAAAAGACGATAGAAACATACAAAAAAAGGGAATTGTCTAAATACACCGCACAGAAATTATGTTAGTATAAAGACAGAGGTCAGGAGGGTATTGGGCTTGACCAGGATGTAATGAATTATTTTAAGGAGGGTTTACTTATGGCTAAGTACATGATGGCGTTAGACGCAGGAACAACTAGTAACCG